>CANBFZ010000305.1 GCA_947367725.1 uncultured Eubacterium sp. | reverse complement strand
CTGCTGATGCAGCTGATTAAATTTTTCTCTGGCTTCATTGAGCGCCGGATCATCAGACTTGATAAAACTTGACGCAAAGGAAATCGCTTCGTCGCTGTACCCTTGCTTTTTCATCTCTCGTTTTGCTTCAAATTCCGGGTTGCCGCCCAAAATAATATCCGTACCACGACCTGCCATATTGGTCGCAATGGTGACCATGCCCAAACGACCTGCTTCTGCAACGATTTCGGCTTCCTTATCATGCTGCTTTGCATTGAGTACGTTGTGTTTCACGCCGCGCTTTTTCAGCATATCACTGATCAATTCAGATTTCTCAATCGAAATTGTACCAACCAGCACTGGCTGCCCTGTCGCATGTACTTCAGCAACCCGGTTGGCGATGGCTTTCACCTTACCCCGCTCCGTCTGATATACCGAATCGTCCATATCTTTTCTTGCAATTTCACGGTTAGTCGGAATGACCACAACGTCCATATTGTAGATATCGCGGAATTCTTCTTCCTCCGTCTTCGCTGTACCGGTCATACCTGCAAGTTTATTGTACATTCTAAAATAATTCTGCAGTGTGATGGTCGCCAATGTCTTAGATTCGGAGCGAACCGCCACTCTTTCTTTGGCTTCAATGGCCTGATGCAGACCATTGGAAAATCTTCTGCCGAACATGAGACGTCCGGTAAACTCGTCAACGATGATAATTTCACCGTCTTTTACGATATAGTCTACGTCTCGCTCCATCAGATTGCGCGCTTTCAGCGCCTGCAGCACATGATGGTTGATTTCCATGTTTTCAGGATCGCCATAGTTATCGACCTTGAAGAAAGCCTCTGCTTTGACAACACCCTCATCCGTCAATGCGACCTGCTGATCTTTTTCTTCTACGGTAAAGTCTGTCTCCTTGGTCAAGGTCGTCACAAAGCGGTCTGCAGTCTTATATAAATCTGTAGACTTTGCGCCTCTGCCGGAAATAATCAGCGGTGTTCTGGCTTCGTCTACTAAAATAGAGTCAACTTCGTCGATGATGGCAAAATTCAGATCGCGCTGCATCAGCTCTTCCTGGTAAATCACCATATTATCTCTCAGATAGTCAAAGCCAAATTCATTGTTGGTGCCGTAAGTGATATCAGCCATATAAGCCGCTTTTCTTTCTTCACCGGAAATCCCGTGAATCACGCATCCCACAGAAAGCCCCAGGAAAGAATACAGTTTTCCCATCCATTCTGCGTCACGCTTGGCAAGGTAATCATTGACGGTAATCACATGAACACCTTTTCCTTCTAAGGCATTAAGATAAGCTGCCAGCGTTGCCACCAGCGTCTTACCTTCACCAGTTTTCATCTCAGAAATTCTGCCCTGATGCAGCACCACGCCGCCAATCAGCTGTACGCGGAAGTGCTTCATGCCCAGGCTTCGCACTGCACCTTCCCGGCAGACCGCAAAAGCCTCCGGCAGGATATCATCCAGTGTTTCTCCGTTTGCAAGTCGTTCTTTCAGCTTCGGTGTCATCGCCTGCAGCGCTTCATCTGACAGCTTTTGCATGTCTTCATCAAGGGCTTCCACTTTGTCTACGATTTTAGAAATTTTTTTAATTTCTTTCTCGTTCAGATCACCGAAGATCTTTTCCATTAGTCCCATGGTATTTTTAGTTCCCCTTTCTGCTCGTTTGTTCCTCTTCCTGCTTTTCTGTCACTTTCAGGTTGATTTCAATTGCTTTTCGTTCATCAGCAGAAATGACTCTGCCCTCAAACACTTTATTGCCTGCTTCATATGTGAAAGTATCGCCTGCTTTCGGCAGTTTATCCAGCTGTAATACGACCCATCCGTTGACGGTGGTCGCATCCAGTTCTACTTCCTCATCGAAGTAATCAAACATTTTTTCTACATTGGTGCTGCACAAAACGCGGTAGCTTCCGTCCTGCAGCTGGGTGATTTCCTGGGATTCCTCTTCATCGTGCTCGTCATAAATGTCACCGACCAATTCCTCAATGATGTCCTCCATGGTGACAAGACCTGCTGTACCGCCGTATTCATCCACAATAATCGCAATATGCGTCTTGTTAATCTGCAGCTTTTTCAAAAGGTCTGCCGCTTTCATGGATCCCGCCACGTAAACGACTGGTTTCACGTAATCAGAAATGGTTTTTTTGGAACCGGAAATGTAGTTATGAAAATCCTTCTGGTTCAGTACCCCCAGAATTTTATCTAAATCATCTTCGTACACCGGCAGTCTGGAATACCCCGTCTCCATAAACATCTTAGCAACGTCTTTCTTTGTTGAATCGATTTCGATTGCCTTGATATCTACACGCGGCGTCAGCACATCCCATGCCTCCAGCTCATTAAACTCGATGGCATTCTGAATCAGTTCGCTTTGTCCGGCTTCGATAGAGCCCTCTGTTTCTGCTTCTTCCACAATTGTCAAAAGTTCATCCTCTGTAATACCACGATTGTCTACCACTTTAAACAGTTTTGCCAGCAGCTTTTTCCACTGGCTGAACAGAAAATTCACCGGCGTCAAAAGCAGCATCAGACCGCGAATCGGTCCCGATGAAAACATGGCAAAGCCTTCCGGACTTTCTTTTGCCAAACTCTTCGGTGAGATTTCTCCGAAAATCAGCACAACGATGGTGACAATTACCGTAGAAAGTGTTGCGCCGTATTCCGGCGACAGTTCCAGAAACAATGCTGTAGCAACTGCGGTCATACCGATGTTTACAATATTATTTCCGATCAGTATGGTAGAAAGCAGGTTATCATACTTGCTTTCTAAGTCTAATACACGTTTTGCACGTTTATCTCCATCCTGCGCCAGATTTTTCATCCGGATTCTATTAATCGACGTAAACGCTGTTTCCGTTGCTGAGAAGTAAGCCGACAAAATTACAAAAACGATAATAATCCCTATGGAATACCCTATATGACTGTCCATATACTTTTTTATTTTCCTCCTATGATTTCTTCATGATAAAAGATACTTGTAACATGGTATTTTACCACATTTATCAAAAAAAATAAAGGTCTTCACACAAACTCCAACTTTTTTCTGATGGAAATTCATGCTATACTAATGATATCAGACAAAAGACGGAGGAATATGACATGTC
>CANBFZ010000304.1 GCA_947367725.1 uncultured Eubacterium sp. | reverse complement strand
GGGCAATTCCTGTATGACACCTTCCAGCAATTCGCGTGACGAATTGGGATAGGTGTTCAACTGAAGAATTGCAAGCCGGTTAAAGATAGCATGGCAAATAAATGCATGAAAAGTCTTTTATGAATAGAACATTGACAAATTCGTGGATCTTATGTATTTTTGTCAATGAACGTGAAGAAAAAAGAAGATTATTTTCTTATTTTGAATACCTACCTTGACAAGATTGACAGCTTTTCGTTTTTTTGTCAATTTAGTCAACATATTTACCCCAAAACCTTGACAAAATTGACAAATCTCAAGATTGTTGTCAATTTTGTCAAAAATCATGTAAAATATCAAGTGTTTCAATAGGGAATGCCCTCGATTCTTTGACAAAAATACGCAGATAATTAAAATTTGTCAATGTGGATAGATAGAAGAAATTTTTCATGCGTTACCGTGAAGGCACGACTGATCCGACGAAAGCAATATCCTGTATCGTGAATGAAGCAGTTATTTTCGCATCAAGCTGACGCCGCAGACGACCAGAACCGCACCGAGCAGCAAAATCCAGGCTTTTGGCGGCAGAAAGAAAGCGCAGACTGTGACAACGCCGAATACAATTAGAATGAAACCGATATCTTTGGCTTCTTTGTAATGGCAGAAAGGTTTTCTTTTTTTATTACAATTGTTATAATTTCCCATTATTTTCACCTTTATGTATGTTAAATAGTATGCGCCGCGTAGAGCCGACGCAGCCTGCTTTCTTCATCTTATGCGCATAGGGCAGAAGTTGTGACAGAAAAAATACTTGCGGAGGATGTGGACAGAGGGTAAACTATAAGATAGACAGGAGGTGACTGCATGGCAGTATCCAAAGAAACACAGCTGGGGACGGTATCTATTTCCGATATTATGTTTGCACAGATGATTGCAGAGAGTTTTAAGATTCCGGCATGCGAAGAACGGGTCTGGCCGGCGACCAAAAAAGGCAGACAGATTGGAAGCGACCAAAAGTACAGTCTCAGTGAATTTGCAGGACACATTGAAATAGAAAAAAGTTTAGATGGAGAGAGCGTGGATTTGGCGTTTTCAGTGATTGTTCGATTTGGCACCAGCATTCGCAGGCTGACCGATGCATTAGGTGATGCAATCGCTGAAGAAATTTTGAAACGACTGGGAAGAAAGCCGCAGCAGATTACCATTCGCGTCACAGGCGTAAAATCCAGACAGATTGCTAGAAGAAATTTAGAGGTCATAAAAAGATATGCAGTGCAGTGACAGCATCAGCACCCTGAAAGGAATCGGACCAAAGAAAGCAGAAAGTTTTGCCAGCGCAGGCATTCAAACACTGGAGGATTTGCTTTGCTTTTTTCCGAGAAAATATGAAGATAGAAGAGACGTGATTCCCATAGACAGGCTGCAGCCAGGCAAGGATTTTTTGATTTCCGCCAAGGTATTGTCCAGGCGTTACAGTGGAAATCCTTATAAAAAAAACACGCCGCTGACGCTTTTGGTATCGGATGGCGCAGGTACGGTGGAAGTCGTTTTTTTTAATGGCAGATATATTGCCAATTTATTTCAAATTAATCAGGAATATACGTTTTACGGCAGAGTCAGCGCGAATTTTGATCGGCTGCAAATGGTACATCCGGAATTTCATAGAAAAGGGGATCCTGCGGATACACGTGGAATTCTGCCGGTTTATCCGCAGATTCCGGGGATTTCACAAACGGAAATCCGTAAATTGCAGCGACAGATTGCACCGCTTTATGAAGAAATGGAAGAATGGCTGCCTGCTGACATTGTGAAAGAAAATCGGTTGGCCAGCGAAGCATTTGCCCTTACACACATTCATTTTCCTAAAGATGCCAACCGTATGCTGCAAGGAAAATTCCGATTGATTTTTGACGAACTTTTAACATTGGAAACAGGTCTTTTCTATATAAAGAACGCAGCGGCAGAAAGCGGCGCGGGCATTGTTATCGATGGGCAGAAGGCAGAAGTTTTTCAAAAAGGTCTTGCTTTTTCACTTACAGCAGGGCAGCAGTCTGTCTGGGAGGATATCAAAAAGGACCTGGCTGGGGAAAAAGCAATGAATCGGCTGATACAGGGCGATGTAGGAAGCGGAAAAACAGTCGTTGCCGAAATGGCGATGTTTGCAGCGGCAGAAAGCGGGTTTCAGAGTGTCATGATGGCGCCGACGGAATTGCTTGCCAAACAGCATTTGCAGTCGCTTAAGAAGGATTTTGCACCTTATGGTATTTCTGTAGGGCTTTTGTGCAGTTCCATGAAAACGGCAGAAAAACGAAAAACGCTGGAAGCACTTGCTGCGGGCGATATACAGGTGCTTGTGGGTACGCACGCAGTCATTCAGCCAGATGTAAATTTTAAAAATTTGGGCATGGTAATTACTGATGAACAACATAGATTTGGCGTAAATCAACGCAGTCTTTTGTCTAAAAAGGGAAAAAATCCCAATGTACTGGTCATGACTGCGACGCCGATTCCGAGGACACTGGCGGTAATCCTTTATGGGGATTTGGATATTTCGCAGATCAGAACGATGCCAAAAGGACGAAAAGCCATTAAGACCATGTTGTTTCATGGCGAAGAACGAAACCGCGCGTACAGTCTTGTGAAAAAACAACTGACTGCGGGAAAACAGGCCTATGTTGTCGCGCCGCTGATTGAGGATTCTGATAAAGTAGACGCCAGATCGGCAGAAGAACTGCACGGTGAATTGACTGCAAAATTTTCTGGATTTCAGGTGGCACTGGTGCATGGCGCTATGAAACAGGAAGAAAAAGATTTTATCATGCAGGAATTTTCCAGAGGTTATATTGACGTGCTGGTTTCTACCGTTGTAATAGAAGTCGGGATCAATGTGCCCAATGCCACTGTAATGGTTATTGAAAATTCTGAGCGTTTTGGTCTTGCCCAGCTCCACCAACTAAGAGGCAGAGTCGGCAGAGGGGAGGATCAATCATACTGTTTTTTGATTTGTGCTTCAGATAGCGAAGTGGCGCAGGAGCGCAATCAGATTTTATGCAGCACCAGTGATGGATTTGAGATTGCCGAAGCTGATTTACGTTTGCGGGGACCAGGTGAATTATTTGGCACACGGCAGCATGGATTGCCGGAGAT
>CANBFZ010000303.1 GCA_947367725.1 uncultured Eubacterium sp. | reverse complement strand
AATGGGATCAGATTACGGCGATCCGTCCTGATTATAAAAAAGCGAAGCCCAACATACTCTTGGAAATCGCCAAGGATGTGGCGATCAGAGCCTTTGTGTTTACAGAAGAAGATGCGTGGGGCGTGATGGAACTGGCAAAAAAAATGAATCCAGATATGTACGTAGACGATCGGACACAAGAAGAACGCAGAGCAGATGCAGACGAGTACAACCGGAAACTGGATGAAGCCAGAATGCGTGAAGCCCGTGCGAAGCAGGAAGCGAAAGAAAAGGCGCGGAAAAAACGTTCTAAAAAGTAAAAAATCACATATTTTAAAAAGGGCTCTGCTTATGCAGAGCCTTTTCTGTTATCTTCTGTTTCTGGTTCCGACTCTTTGACTGCTTCTTTCCCAGCGGCAAATTCCATATATAGGATGCTTGCCATGATGATCAATGCGCCCAGCCAGCCAGTGAACCGCATGGTTTCTCCCAAAAGAATGACCGATAGAATACAGCCAGAAGCAGGCTCCAGTGCGAAAATGACGCCGACTCTATCAGGTGATACGAACGCTTCTAAATGGGTTTGCAGACAGAAGGAAACGGCACTGCAGAATAATCCCATGAGGACAATCGCAATTAGCTCACTGCTGCCGGAAAGGGAATAGTGAATATCCCCTGTGAACAGCGCAATGAGGGTGCCCCAAAGCGAGATAAATCCCATAAGAAATACGGTAAATAGAGAGGAATCAACGAGAGGATTTTTGGATACTTTTTCTACCAATATGATATGAAATGAACCGGCTACAGCGGCAAGGATGCATAAGAGGTCTCCTGAATTGACGACAAGACCGCCCATGCCTGGTGCATAACATAATAGAAACATACCCAAAAGACAGAGCAATGCACTAGTAATGATAATTTTTGAGATTTTGGCTTTAAATAAGATCCAGTTCAGCACCGGAATCATCAGGAAAGAAAGCGTGGTAAAGAAAGAAGATCTGACGGAGGTGGTATACTTGATACCCCAGATGCCAAACGCAAACATAAGGAATACTGCAAAAGACAGTAAAAACGCATACTTGATGACCTCTTTATTCAGCAGTTTAAATTTCCGGTGAAAAGCGATCGCAAGACAAAGTGCGGCAATTCCGAACCGGAGGGAAATAATATAAAATGTAGGACAGTTTTCTACATATTTTGTCAGCGGATAGCTGAGTCCCCAAAAAAGAGCGGCAATCATCAGTCCGATGGCGGCAGTGCGTTCACTTAAGGTATGGTTTTGATTAGGCATCTTTAGAATCTCCTTTCAGTCTGATCACGGCATATTGCAGTTCTACGCCTTTCATTGAAAAATTGATATGAAACGCAGTTCGTACGTCTTCTATATAAATCTCCAGTTCCGGCTCTGTTGGAATCGAGATTGCTCGATTTTGTTTCAATCCTGCATCGTCGTTAAAGTCGAAGGTGGACATGTAGGAGAAAATATTGCGATTTTTAGTCAGAGAATATTTCATGACTGAATACATGCCAGGTGGCAGATTCAGGCTGACGTTAAAGTCAATTTCATCCTTGAATTCGTTGAGTATACTTTTTGCCTGATGCGTCGTTGTTTCTTTGGTACACATTTCATAGATATCATCATTAAAGTTGCTTACGATGATGACATAGGCAAGATCGCCGTCCTGGTTGGCTTCGACGACGCAATACTGTTTTCCCCAGCATAGCAGATTGCCTTTTAGTCTGGAAAGCAGCTGGCAGGCGAAGTAGCCTGGTTTACAAATCCCGCTTGCCGTCAGCAGAGAAGGCTGCCCACTTAGCATGGTTTCTTCGCTGCAGTAATCGCGCAGTGGCAGCGTGATTTGGGCTTCTTCTGCACGAATGAGTTTGTGAATCAGATGGATTGGGTAAGCGACCGCATCGTTTCCAGCAGAGATAATAGAAAACGGTATATGATTCTGCTTTTTGCACGCGACTTGAAACCCAGCAGCCAAAAGCAGTGTTTGGAATTCGGCAATTTGCGCAGGACTATCATCATCACTGTATAGCAGGGTGATGGTTTCAGGGTGCAGATTAGAAAGCCGTGAGAAGATATGAAATCCCATGGCGGTGAAATCCTCGCAGCGGACCTGTATATCTAGTCTGTGCGTAATATAGGACAGCGGTGCGGCATGAATATCCACATCGATTTCTAGTTTCAATGTATTGACTAAAGACGTGCTGTTCTTCTGTGAGTTTAGGGAAGAAAGCAGGTTGCGGATCAGTGTGATGGCTTTATTGGGCGGGATCAATGTCAGCGTTTCCCGATGGAATTCGCTTTTTACCATTGGCATATACATTTCCCTGTGCTCTTGTGGAGAATGGCCGAACCACTTGCGGAAATATTTCTCGTAATAGGAAGTGGTAGAAAAACCCACGTCTTTGGCGACCTGGCTGATTTTCTTGTTTGTATCCAGCAGCTGAATCTCGGACCATTCCACGCGAGCAAAGCATAGGAATTCCCGAAAATTCATGCCGGTGCAGTCCTTTATAATATGGGAAAGATAAAAGGTGCTCAGATGTTCGATTTCTGCCAGATCGTCCAGCGTGATCTTTTCGGCGTAATTCTGATAGATATAGCCGATAATGTGGCTGATTCGTTCGATGGTGACAGGATTGCTGCTTTCAAAGTTGATGACCATTTCGCCGTTGAAGGCAAAGAGATTGAAGATTCTTTCCAGATATTTAATGACCTCAATCATGGCGTAAGTGCATTCGGTTTTATAGCGGGAACTTCGGATTGAATACTGCAGTAGAATATCCAGTAGTTTTTCCTGCAGATTGTCATGTTTGCTGCTTCTTGCTTTGTTGGTGTAGGTTCGGTAGCATGCTTTGCTCAGGGAAGGGAAATACTGAGAAAAATAATGGGTGCTGATTTGAATCAGTGCAACAATGTTATCTGGGTCGTCAGAGGTCAAGCTGTGCACCTCGTGACCTGAATTGGTAAAGATGTCTCTTTCGCAGAGGGTGTAACTGCAATAACCGTTCTTCAGCGTAACTTTGCCCTTCAGCACAAAAACAAATTCAATATCTTGGTGATAGTGAATCGGATACTCTTCTATGTTTGCAATCGTAATATTGATCGGAAAATCATCTTGATATGTGATTTTTTCAAAAAGCATGGCGCC
>CANBFZ010000302.1 GCA_947367725.1 uncultured Eubacterium sp. | reverse complement strand
TGATGATCCTTATGATGCAGTAGTATTTACCCATTATCACAGGGATCATGTGGGACTTTTAGAATACATCGCAAAAAATATTCCACTGTATATCGGACAGGCGGCAAAAGAAATCCTTTTTTTGGAGAAAGAACAGGCGGAAAGCCCGTTAACAGACAGAATCGGGAAGATGCATACCTATCAGGATGGAAAAACCTTTGCAATCGGAGATATACAGATTACGCCGATTTTAGCGGATCATTCAGCCTTTGATGCATATATGCTTCTCATTGAGGCAGAGGGAAAGCGGGTTCTGCATACAGGAGATTACAGATTGCATGGTCTGAAAAGTGATGGGATGGAACAAAGGCTTGCAGCACTTGCGGGAACGGTGAATTTGATGTTGACAGAGGGCACCAATTTGTCCTATCGGAATCCTGTTACGACAGAAGAACGTAAGCTGGGAGAAGCAGCCAGGGTATTGATGGAACGGTTTGCTTATACCTTTGTCCTGTGCAGTCCGACCGACTTTGACAGGCTGGCGGTGTTCCACAGGGCGTCTCTTTCTAAAGACGCATTTTTCTGCGACACGTATCAGATGAAACTGCTGGAAACCGTCCGTGCTTTTGGCGCAGCAATTTCATCAGATTACCAGTTTGAAAATAGCAAAGTCTATTTAGAAGCACTGGCAGAACAAAAAGCAGGGTTCTGTATGGCAGTACGAGGGGAAAAGGTCTTTGGTGAGGTCGTAAAACCTTACATAGAAAAACACAATGAAAAATCCTTGCTGATCTATTCTATGCCGGAAGGATATCTGAAAAAGCATAGGGCTTCCTTAGAGAAACTGTTTGGCGGTTTTCGCTATGTGGTGAAGCTTCATACATCCGGTCATGCTTCTGAAGAAGCAATCTGGACGTGTGTGCAACATGTGGCGCCAAAAAAAGTAATTCCCATTCATACAGAGCAGCCGCAAAAAATCAAGCTGGGCAGTATGCAAGATCGAGTGATTTTTCTTGCAGATGGGGAGGAATATGCTATACTGTAGAAAATAGATTTTGGAGGAACTATGGACGAAAACCTTTTGACCCAGACTGTTTCTGTCGCTATGACGATAACCCGTTCCTATCTTCGGGATGGAGATACTGCCATTGATGCCACCTGCGGCAATGGGCATGATACGCTAGCGCTGGCACAAGTGGTAGGCAGAAGCGGAAGAATTCTAGCCATAGATTTGCAAAAAGATGCCATCGACGCAAGCCGGCAGCGCTTAGCTGCGCACCAGATTGAGAACACGGACTTTGTTTGCGGCAGCTTTGTGCAGTTAGAAACATATTGGCGTGCTTGGACGGAAACGCTGGTGGAAGCTGTATCTGAACCCAAAGCAGTGGTTTTTAACTTAGGATATCTGCCTGGCGGCAAAAAGAACATAACGACGAAAACAGAAGATACGCTGTTTGCGGTGCAACAGGCGCTTTCTGTGATTGCCCACGGCGGCATTGTGACACTGGTGCTCTACCCAGGACATGAAGAAGGCGCAAGAGAAAGGGAGGCATTGTTGGAATTTGCGGCGCAATTGCCTGCTTCTCAGTTTCATGCGGCGTATGTGAAATTTCCTAATCAGAAGAAAAATCCGCCGGAAATTTTGTGGATCACGAAAAAATAATGGCGGAGGAAAGAAAGGATACAACAGATGAACAAAGAACTTGCGTGGATTTTAAATGCTATCGAAGCGGCGGGTGAGACTGGGATGAAAGAGGATGTTTACTGGCGCGCCACCTATACAGCACAAGATGCTGCTGTGGTAGAATTACTTCAAAGCTACATGGAAGAAGGCGGTATGACGGTTTCTTTTGATGCAGCAGGCAATCTCTTCGGCACGATTTCAGGCACGGAAGCAGAGGGCATCATGGCAGGATCGCACCGAGATACTGTGCGGCAGGGCGGAAAATACGACGGGATGTTAGGCATTTTGACTGCCCTCAGGGCAGCAGCTTCTTTATATGAGAGGTATGGAAGACCCCGTCGAACGTTGAAAATTGCCGCAATCTGTGAGGAAGAAAGCAGTCGGTTTACCACCAGCAACTATATCGGAAGCAGTCATATCTGTGGTCTGGTGACAGAAGAAATGCTGCAGGTGACAGATGATGAGGGCATCCCCATGGAAACTGCGATGAAAGAGGCAGGATATTTACAGGAACCTTTACGAAGAGAATGCGAGGAACTTTCCCATTTCGTGGAACTGCACATTGAGCAGGGTGGCGTTTTGGAAGCGGCGCAGTTGCAGACTGGAATTGTGACTTCCATTGTAGGATTGTACAGCGGAGAAGTCACTTTTACGGGACAACAGAACCATGCAGGCACGACGCCAATGTATCTGCGGCAGGATCCGATGCCTGTCTGCGCAGACTTTATCTGCAAACTGCAGGCATGGGCAATGCAGTATCAACAGGAGCTAGTATGTACCGTGGGAAAAATTGTGGCAGAGCCGGGCAATGCCAATGTGATTGCGGAAAAGGTGACCTGTACTTTTGATATTCGGTCAGAAAATCTGCAGCGGCTGGAAGAAGCCGAAGCTATTTTGCAACGTCTAACGGAAGCACTGCAGGGTACTGTTTCCGTTGCGCTGCACATTGCCTGTCAGGAGCCGCCGGTGCAGCTTGATGCAGACGGTGTGCAAACGCTGGAGAGACTTGCGACAGCAAGAGGACTTTCTTATCGGAAGATGGCAAGTGGCGCCGGACATGATTCGCAGGTTATTTCCCAGCATGTCAAAACCAATATGATCTTTGTGCCAAGTGTTTCGGGCATCAGTCATAATCCCAATGAGTATACAAAACCGGCTGACATTGAAGCAGGGTATCTGCTCTTGAAAGACTATCTGAAAGAACTGGCGTGGAATTAAATAGGTGTATAGGAAAGTGAAATATTCATTGCGATATTTCCAAAAAAGTGCCGGGCATATTAGCGCTCGGCACCTTTGATTAATGTATCGAATAGTTTCACGCCTTCGATGAGGACAGTATCGTCAAAGTCGTAGTTGTCACTGTGGAGCGGGATACCGCTGCCAGTTCCTAGGAAAAAGAAGATGCCGGGCATCTGCTGTTCAAAGAAAGAAAAGTCTTCTGCAATCATAACGGGTCTTCGAAGTTCCACATAATTGAGATCCATCAAAAGGGGCTTTGCTTTCTGATAGAGGGTCTCGG
>CANBFZ010000301.1 GCA_947367725.1 uncultured Eubacterium sp. | reverse complement strand
AAATTCCAGTCAGCAGCACATGAGTCCCATCCCACTGGTATCCATCAAAGGCAATGTCCTTTGTCAGCTGTCTCGATGTTTCCGTTTTCGTATCTAAGCACCACAAATCCGTCTCGTATCCGTCGCCTGAAACCCTGGATTTGGTATATAAAATGTCTGTTCCCTGCCGCTGCAATCCCGCTAAATTAGTAAATTTCGCGAAAAAATCTGCCTCTATCTTTTTCTTTGTCATGTTACACCAATCCTTTCCTCGTTACACCAATAAGCTGCCCACTGCATGGACTGCGAAAGCCACAATCCAAGCCACCAGGCATTGCAGCACCACCACCGCAAAGGCCCATGTGCCGCCCAGTTCTTTTCGTACTGCTCCGATGGCCGCAACACACGGTGTATACAGCAGCGTAAATACTAAAAATACAATGGCAGTCAGCGGTGTAAACAACCCTGCAAGGGCGTCTGTCCCACTGCCCAGAAGGACTGTCATCGTACTGACAACACTCTCTTTTGCGGTAAAGCCAGTAATCAGTGCCGTCGAAATTCGCCAGTCACCAAATCCTAGCGGCACAAAAATCGGCGCGATCAGTCCGCCTACCATCGCAAGCAAGCTATCATGAGAGTCACTGACCACATTCAAATGGTGGTCAAAGGTCTGCAGGAACCAAATGAATAGCGTCGCTACAAATATGACCGTAAATGCTCTGGTAATAAAATCTTTCGCCTTATCCCAAATCAGCCTGCCTACACTTTTCATCCCTGGAAACCGGTAATTGGGTAGTTCCATCACGAACGGAACCGGCTCCCCTTTAAACTTGGTATTTCCTAAAATCAGCGCATAGAGGATTGCCACAAGAATCCCTGTGAAATACATCAGCGTCATTACCACTGCGCCATGGTTAGGAAAAAATGCCGCTGTCAGAAGGCCGTAAATCGGCAGCTTGGCAGAACAGCTCATAAACGGCGTCAACATGATGGTCATTTTCCGGTCGCGCTCTGAAGGCAACGTCCGGGTTGCCATGATAGCAGGTACGGTGCACCCAAATCCAATAATCATCGGCACAAAGCTTCGCCCTGACAGTCCCAGTTTCCGCAGAATTTTATCCATGACAAAGGCGACTCGCGCCATGTAGCCACTGTCCTCCAGAAAGGACAGAAAGAAAAACAATGTCACAATAATCGGCAAGAAACTGAGCACACTTCCTACGCCTGCAAAGGCTCCATCAATGACAAGGGAATGTATGACAGGGTTGATATCCGCAGCAGTCAGCGCCCGGTCTGTCAAATCAGTCAACCAGCCGATACCCGCCTCCATCAAGTTGGAAAGCCATGCCCCAATGACGCCAAATGTCAGCCAAAATATCAGCGCCATAATGCCGATAAAACTTGGAATCGCTGTATATTTTCCTGTCAAAATCCGATCCATCGCCTGGCTGCGCACATGCTCTCTGCTTTCCCGCGGCTTGACCACCGTTGCTCTGCACACTCGATCGATAAAAGTAAATCGCATATTGGCCAGCGCCGCTCTTCGATCCATGCCGCTTTCTATTTCCAGCTGCAAAATAATATGCTCCAGTAGCTCCTGTTCATTTTGATCCAGCTCCAATTTCTCTAAAATCAGCCGGTCGCCCTCTATCAGTTTGCCAGCGGCAAACCGTGCTGGAATCTCCTTTGCCTTCGCATGGTCCTCTATCAGATGCATGATCGAATGCAGGCACCGATGCAGCGCACCGCCGTCTTTTCCTTCGGCATCACAAAAATCCATTCTGCCGGGGCACTCCTGAAATTTTGCCACATGTACCGCGTGGTCAATGAGTTCCTCAATGCCCTCATTTCTCGAAGCAGAAATCGGAATTACAGGAATGCCCAGCGCTGCTTCCAGTTCATTGATTTTAATGGTGCCACCATTGGCATGGACTTCGTCCATCATATTCAGCGCCAATACCATGGGAATATCCAGCTCAATCAGCTGTAGTGTCAGATATAGGTTTCTTTCAATATTGGTGGCGTCCACAATGTTGATGATCCCTTTTGGCTTATCCTGCAGAAAAAATTCTCTAGTCACAATTTCCTCGCTGGTATATGGAGACATAGAGTATATACCTGGCAAGTCTGTTACCAACGTATTTGTCATTTTTCCAATCTGCCCGTCTTTTCTGTCCACCGTCACACCAGGGAAATTCCCTACATGCTGATTAGAACCAGTCAGCCGATTAAACAGGGTGGTCTTGCCGCAATTCTGATTTCCTGCTAATCCAAACGTCAGCATCGTATTTTCAGAAAGCGCCGCCCCCTTTGGCGCAGTGTGATATTTTCCCATTTCCCCAAGGCCTGGGTGTTCTACTTTCTCAAGGCGCAGCGCATCGCTTTCTTCTTCCTCTGCAGATTGCACCAATGCAACAGCAATTTCTTTTGCATCATCCAGTCTAAGTGTCAGTTCATAGCCCCAAATCCGATATTCAATCGGATCGCCCATCGGCGCCGCTTTGATGTATTCTATGGTTTTGCCCGGAATCAGTCCCATGTCGAGAAAATGCTGCCGCAGAGAGCCGCTTCCTCCCACAGACAAAATCCTTGCAGTTTCCCCTTTTTTTAGTTGATCTAACGTCATTTCCATGACTTCCTTTCCTACAGTCTCTTCTTTTAGAAACATTTTACCACCGCGCCGAGTTAGTGTCAACTAACAAGTGAATTTTCATCTACGCAAACACAGAAAAGCGAATTTAATATAGACAATCGGGAATTTGACACTTTGCGCACCAAATTCCCTTTTCAGTGTCACTGATCAAATACGACCCGTACCCCAAAAAGTAGCGAGTAGAAACGATGTATTTTTGATCTTGCATAAAAGCATATTTTAGTCTCGCTTTACATTTGCTAGGAAAGCCACTGCTTTTTTAAGATTTCTACCGCTTGCCTTAATACGGCATTTTCTTTTTCTAAGGACTTTATTCGCTGATCGGCCTGCTCTCTTCTTACGCCTTGACTGAACGCTGCCTCTCCATCGTTCAACTGTACTGGTTTTAACAGAGCACGCGCCTCCTTAAACACTGACAAAAAATCAAAAAATCGTCTGTTCTCTCTCTCGCCCTAGCCCTAGCATTGGTTGTCTGTGTGACAACAGCCTTTGCAACTTCGGCGGCGACAAAAAATAACAATTCGATTTCCGTCCCCTCAATCATTCACAGAGATGACGCTAC
>CANBFZ010000300.1 GCA_947367725.1 uncultured Eubacterium sp. | reverse complement strand
GCTTGGTGGAAAAGGTCTTCTCCACCATATAATCCTGATCAGTGAACTGTACCACAACCAAACCATCTCCCTGGCGCATTGCCAGTTCTGCTGCTTCAGAAATCCGGCTTTCTTGCCCGCTTTTAATGACAATTCGGTCAATCACAATTTCTATGGTGTGCTTGAACTTTTTGTCCAGCTTAATTTCTTCTTCGTTGATGAGCCTGATTTCCCCATCGACTCTGACTCTGGTAAATCCTTCTTTTCGGATTCGCTCCAGAATCTTTTCATGCTCACCCTTTCGCTGTCTGACTACAGGCGCCATAATCACCAGTCTAGTACCCTCCGGATACTCCATCATTGTATCTACCATCTGGTCAACAGTTTGGCTGGTAATCGGCTTTCCACACACCGGACAATGGGGCTGTCCAATTCTGGCATAAAGCAGTCGCAGATAATCATGAATTTCTGTAACAGTGCCTACTGTGGAACGCGGGTTTTTGCTGGTTGTCTTTTGGTCGATGGAAATAGCCGGTGAAAGACCTTCTATCAGTTCCACGTCCGGCTTATCCATCTGACCTAAAAACTGTCTGGCATAGGAAGACAAACTTTCTACATATCTTCGCTGCCCCTCAGCATAGATGGTATCAAACGCCAGAGAAGACTTGCCGGAACCGGAAAGTCCAGTCAGCACTACCATCTTATCGCGGGGAATTCTTACATCAATGTGCTTTAGGTTATTCTCATTTGCCCCTTTTACAATAATCTCATTAGCCATGTATTTGCTCCGTTTCTGTTAGAATCATAAAATTACCGCTGCGTTGGTTCTGTACTGCCTGTCCGCAGCTAATATGTTTGCAGGCAAACCAGTGTCTGCTTCTTTTGTTTCTGTAGGAACCTAAGGCGTGGTCACAGTTTGTTTTTCGTGCTGTCAGCTCTCTATGACAATCTTGTCTTATATTCAAAAATCTGGTCACGCAGCTGTGCCGCTCGTTCAAACTGCAAGTTCTGTGCTGCTGCCTTCATTTCTTTTTCCAGTTCTTTGACGTAATCTTTCAGCTCTTTCTGGGTCATCTCGATTGGCTTCTTGCCTTTGTGTCTGCCCTCATCCTCGGCAGGTTTTGTTGCCTCGATCACTTCGCGGACAGATTTCTGTACACTCTTTGGCGTGATGCCATGGGTTTCATTATAACGATGCTGAATGCTGCGTCTTCGTTCCGTTTCGTCGATGGCAGCGCCCATTGCTCTGCTGATGATATCAGCATACATAATGACCTTGCCGTCTACATTTCTGGCAGCTCTACCGATGGTCTGAATTAGCGATGTTTCCGTTCGCAGAAATCCTTCTTTATCTGCATCCAGAATTGCAACCAAGGAAACTTCAGGAATGTCCAGGCCTTCTCGAAGCAGGTTAATCCCCACCAACACATCGAATTCCCCCAGGCGCAGATCTCTGATAATCTCCAAACGCTCCAGTGTATCAACCTCAGAATGCAAATAACGCACCCGTATGCCTGCATTGGTTAAATACGTGGTTAAACTTTCTGCCATTTTCTTGGTCAACGTAGTGACAAAAGCGCGTTCGTCTTTTGCTGCCGTTTGTTTCAGTTCTGCTATAAGATCGTCAATCTGTCCTTCGGTTTTTCTAATCTCAATCGGCGGATCCAATAGACCGGTCGGACGAATAATCTGCTCTGCAGTAATACCGTCTGCCATTTCCTTTTCATAAGGTGCCGGCGTGGCACTGACGTAGATTGCCTGATTCACAAGTTTCTGCCATTCTTCAAACTGCAGCGGTCTATTATCCAGCGCCGACGGCAGTCTGAAGCCATACTCTACCAAAGAGGATTTCCGGGAGCGGTCTCCGGCATACATGGCACGCAGCTGCGGCAACATGACATGAGACTCATCAATCATAATCAGAAAATCTTCTGGAAAATAGTCGATCAAAGTATACGGTCGAGTGCCTGGCATCAGTCCATTGATATGACGAGAATAATTTTCAATTCCCTTGCAAGTACCAATTTCTCTGAGCATTTCCATATCATAGCGGGTTCGCTGCTCAATGCGTTGGGCTTCTAACAGTTTTCCTCGATCTTTAAACCACTGCACCCGTTCTTCCAACTCTTCTTCGATTGTAACCAGCGCCCGCTCCATATTCTCTTTGGAGGTAACATAGTGGGAAGCTGGATAAATCGCAACATGATTTCTAAGCCCTAGAATTTCTCCGGTCAGCGGATTCATCTCTTTGATGCTTTCTACTTCGTCTCCAAACAGTTCAATTCGCACCGCCTTATCGGAGCCAGCAGGGAATACGTCGATAATGTCCCCACGAACACGGAACGTGCCTCGCTCAAACGCCAAATCATTGCGAGCATACTGAATATCTACCAATTTGCGCAAAATTTCATTGCGAGGTTTTTCCATCCCCGGTCGCAATGAAATTAACTGATTTTCATAGTCAAACGGGCTTCCCAGACCATAGATACAGGAAACTGACGCTACGATAATCACATCGCGCCGCTCCGCCAATGCCGCTGTTGCCGAATGGCGCAGCTTTTCGATTTCGTCATTGATATCGGAATCTTTTTCGATATAGGTATCTGTAGACGGTACATATGCCTCCGGCTGGTAATAGTCATAATAGGACACAAAATACTCTACCGCATTCTCTGGAAAAAACGCCTTGAATTCTCCGTGGAGCTGTGCCGCCAGTGTTTTATTATGAGATATAACCAGCGTAGGTTTTTGTACTTTCTCAATGATGTTTGCCATCGTAAAGGTTTTCCCTGAGCCGGTGACGCCCATCAGTGTCTGATGTTTCTTTCCTGTTAAAACCCCGTCTACCAATGTTTGAATGGCCTGCGGCTGATCGCCAGTGGGTTGATAGTCTGCTATCAATTTAAACGGACTCATAAAAATATCTCCTCTGTGCATCTATTATAATATGAAAATTCTCTCTTCGATTGATACAGGAACGATCCGTTTTTCGATAGTTCCTTCCGCATGTTTCAATGCATACTTCGTATGCGCCTTCGCTTCGCCTAGCCAGCTTAAGCTGGGTCGAAAAAGAAACAAAATCCCCTTACAAAGCGGGCGACATATGTGTATAGAAGCCTTTGATTCTGTCATGTACACTTTTCTTATTTTGACACCTCATCTTACAAATATGTTTTCATTTTTCTTAAAGAGGTTATTATACCATGACGATACCGCTGAAAATAGAA
>CANBFZ010000299.1 GCA_947367725.1 uncultured Eubacterium sp. | reverse complement strand
CAAACTGCAGAGCTAAAAAAATACACGGGAGATGATATTGTCTCCCGTCTGGACGATAGCCGCAGTTTTTTTACTGCTCTAGACGAACACCAATACTTTCTAACATTCTACTGGATGGACGGCAAAAAAGTTACGATTTTTGCTTCCGTCCCGCATCTTTTGATTGCCAGTGACAGCCCTACTGTCTGCGACTTCGCCCGCAAGATTGACACGCCTTCTGACGGTATTTTACAGCTGCACGAATTCTTACTAGAGATGACTGCCAGCGATGTTCACAAGCTGGAATCATTGGAAAATCTGATCATCTCCCTGGAAGATAAACTGCTGATGGACAATACACCTAGTCGAGACGGCATCGTCGATATTGTCAAAGTCCGCAAGGATTTAATTAAAATCAAGCGTTACTATGAGCAGATGGCATTTCTGACCGACGATTTGTGTGCTGTGAATCCTTCTTTTTCCTATATCGGCAGAAAATTTGACCGTCTGCTGGAATTCGTATTTCACCTGCAGTCTTATCTGGAATCGGTTCGCGAAGCATACCAGTCTCAGATTGACATTGAGCAAAACAGCATCATGAAAGTATTTACCGTAGTGACCTCCATCTTTTTACCCTTGTCTCTGATTGCTGCCTGGTATGGCATGAATTTCCAGCTTCCGGAATACAGCTGGCGTTTCGGCTATCCTTTCGTGGTCTCTCTGTCCGTCGGCTTAGTCGTCATATTATTGATTTTCTTTAAGCGGAAAAAGTGGTTCTAATCTTGTAATATAATTCCGCCAAATAAACACGCAATAATATTACATTTTTTGTAAATTATTATTGATTTTCACATTCATCTCATGGTATAATTTACAATAAATTACTGTTAATTTTTGGTAGTTTTCAAATATGCCCTATACCGTTTTCAAAAGCTCAATTTCTTCCGCAAAAAGAAACCAATTTTACGATTTTGAAAACACTTTTCACTAAAAATGAAAACCACCAAAAAATGGGATTAATTTTGTAAAATCAGGAGGTGTATTCCATATGAATTTTAAGAACACGGTTACCGCACAATTAGAATTTTTAAAACGTCAACAAACGCTTTGCGAAAAGAAGTTGCGTATGCTGCCTCAGCAAGGTAGCCTGGTGAAAAAGCGCAGCAGAGGAAAGGATTATTATTATCTGGACGATGGTTTTCAGCGCATTAGTCTAATAGATGATCCTGCTTTATATCAATCATTGCAAGACAAAAAAACACTGACACAGCAATTACGTTCGCTGCAATACGACATTCCTCTGCTGCAAAGAGTTGTCAAAAATTATCAGCCGATCCTTCCGTTGGAAAGCGATTGGCACCGCTTTACCGCAGAGCAGAACACCGGCTGGAAACAAGAAAAAAAGCACCTCTATAAAGGTACTTTCTATCGTTCAAAATCAGAAACGTTGATTGCCGCCATACTATCATCCTACGAGCTGATTTTTAAATACGAAGCTGCTTATGAAGCGGGAGGATTCCGCCATTATCCGGATTTTCTGGTTGAGCGACCGCGAGACAAAAAACTGTTTCTCTGGGAACACTTTGGCATGATTGCCGATGAAGAATACAACAAAAAAATGTTCTTTACCCTACAGGATTATCATAAAGCCGGCGTCAATCTCTGGGATAATCTAATCATCACATTCGACCAGCCGGATGGCAGTATTGACACCGACTATATTGACCGCATTATAAAGCTTTATTTATTATAGCAATGTCGCGGCAGCGCGGCAAGAAATGCCCTGCCGGTTTCAATCTGTCTTCTGACTTCGCAAGGTGCTGTACCGCCAAAAGACGCACGCGCCGTAACACAGGCTTCCATACTGATGTCACCGAGGACAGCCTTACTGATTCTCGGATCGATGCCAGCAAGCTCTGCATCGGTCAAATCCGTCAATGCACAACCCCTCTGCTCGCACAGTTTGACCATACATCCCACCATCGCGTGGGCTTCACGGAAAGGAATATTCTGCTTCACAAAATGCTCCGCAATATCCGTGGCATGCAGGAACCCTTTGGCAAACTGTGCCGCAATCCGCTCCGTCTTGAAGGTTGTCTTTTCCAGCATGTTAGCAAAAATAGCAAGACTGGCTTTCCAGGTATCCACTGCATCAAACAGGCTCTCCTTATCTTCCTGAAAGTCTTTGTTATACGCAAGAGGCGTCCCTTTCATCACAGTCAGAAGCTGCATCAAATCGCCGTACACTCTGCCTACTTTACCCCGTAAAAGCTCTGCCATATCCGGATTTTTTTTCTGCGGCATGATGCTGCTGCCAGTGCAGTAGCTGTCATCAATATCAATAAAGCTGAACTCCTGTGAATTCCACCATACAAATTCCTCCGCCCATCTGGACAAATGCATCATAGAAATCGACGCATCGCTTAAAAACTCTAAACTATAATCCCTGTCACTGACACTGTCCATGGCATTTTCAGTCGGTGCTGCAAAACCCAAAAGTGCTGCAGTTTGATGCCGATCTATGGGCAGCGTCGTGCCCGCCAATGCGCAAGCGCCCAGCGGACACAGATCCATTCGTTCATAGGTATCCAATAGCCGCTCTATATCTCGCCGAAACATTTGAAAATATGCCATAAATACAAACCCCAATGTAATGGGCTGCGCGTGCTGTACATGGGTAAAACCTACCGTAATACAATCTGCGTACTGTTCCGCTTTTTGTAGAATTATCATTTCCAGATGGCAGAGCCTGTCTAAAATCTCCCGCATCTCTTTTTTTAAATACATTCTGCCATCCACCTGGCACTGGTCATTTCTGCTGCGGGCAGTATGTAGTTTCTTACCAACGGCGCCGACTTCTGCAATCAACCTCGCCTCAATCCCCATATGAATATCTTCATCCTCTGCAGTAAACACCATCTCACCCGCTGCAATCTGCCCTCTTATCGTCTCAAGACCGGCAATAATCTGCCTGCCCTCTTCCTCCGTCACAATGCCCTGGGCGGAAAGCATTGTCACATGGGCAATGCTGCCGTCTATATCTTCCTGGTACATTCTCTGGTCAAAACCGATTGATGCATTGAATTCTTTTACGATCTGATCCATTTCTTTCTCAAATCTGCCGCTCCACAAGTTCGCCATTTTCAATTCCTCCTGTGGCGCATTTTTTCTGCTTAATTAGCTATATTATACGGCCTCCCGACTGAAATAGCAAATACTTAGTTTCTATGCA
>CANBFZ010000298.1 GCA_947367725.1 uncultured Eubacterium sp. | reverse complement strand
AACGAAAAGCTATCCAATCGCAAAGATGGCAAAGAAAGGGATACATTCTGCGCCTTACATTTTTGCATCAGTTCAATGGCAAGCGGCTCAAAAGCCGAATAGTCGCTGGTGGAAAGTGACAGCAGCGAAAGTTCCTCATGACCTGTGCTGGCAAGCTGTTTCATCGCAAGCTCCATAATCTTGTCTTTGGATCGTTCCCGCACTGGACGATAAATCATACCTGCCTGGCAGAATCTGCATCCTCTGGTGCAGCCACGGAAAGTTTCCACCACACTTCTGTCATGCACCGTTTCAATCAACGGCACCATGGGTTCTACCGGAAACGCGGTCTCTTCTATATCCGGTAAAATGCAGCGCTGCACTCTGTCCGGCGCGCCTGCATACAGTTTCTTATAAGCCGAAACGGTACCATCCTCACAATATTCTACTTCATAAAAGGCAGGAACATACACCCCGGTATCGCCCGCAATTTCTTTTAGGAACTGTGCTTTATCCATGCCGGCGTCTTTTGCCTTGCTATACTTTTTAAGCAGCGCAGGCAAACTTTCTTCTCCGTCACCAATCAAGAAAATATCCACAAAATCTGCCAGCGGTTCCGGATTATATGCACAAGGACCACCTGCCACAATGAGCGGATCCTGTGCTGTACGCGCCGCAGATAGAAGCGGAATGCCGGAAAGTTCCATCATATGTAAAATGGAAGTAAACGACATTTCATACTGCAGGGTAAACCCCAGAAAGTCCATAGCAGATACCGGCGTTTTATTTTCCAGTGTAAAAAGCGGGATCCCTTCTTTACGCATCAGCGCTTCCATATCCGGCGCTGGTGCAAAGACTCGCTCACAAGCGATGTCGTCCTCTTGATTCAAAATATGGTACAAAATCTGCAATCCCATATAGGACATGCCAATCTCGTATAAGTCCGGAAATGCAAAGGCAAATCGCACTTTGACCGTATCTGGTGCTTTGCGTACCATGTTTATTTCATTTCCGATATACCTGGCCGGTTTTTCTACCTGTTTCAGTAAATGATTTAACTTCTCATTCAGATTCATGATTCTTCTGTTCCTTTCACTTCTGCAAACAAACTGTCGATCGTTTGTCCAATCAAGGTTTCGATCTGTTTGATCAGCTGTCTCGTCTGTTCTTTTTTCTCTAAAATCCTGCGCTGCACAGCTTCCGCCTTGGGCGCTTTATGCAGAATATAATCAATGCGTGCATCCAGCCCCACATAACAGTCCTCTTTCACAAGCCTGTCCGCAAGACAGACCAGATCGGTCTCGTCAATCTGGGAAAATTCGTGAAAATCATAGGTCATATGCACACGAACGATGGCAGCCTCATCTGGATAGCCTAATTCTTCCAGCATCTTTGCACCAATTTCCCCATGTTTTTCACTGGTTCGGGCCACATCATGTGCAAGACCTGCTCCTTTTATCAAATCTAAATCCAGATGGGCGCCGTGCAGATTCATCTGTCTGCCGATTTCCCATGCAGTATGGCTGACTGCTCTGCAATGGGCAATCACATGAGGCGGCGTATGATAGGCTTCATACAATGCCGCACATTCTGCTTCTGTAATTCTTTTTGTCATCATCATCCCAGCCTTTCAGCTATTAGTATATCACAAATTCTCCGAGAGTTCATAATAAAATTCTTTTTCGCTGCGGGTATCATAACTTCCAATGATTTCTCCCCGCTGTACTCGTTCTGCTTCCACAACACCGATGTCTGTCAGATTTCCATAAATGGAAATCCCATCATCGTGTTTGATTTCAATATACAGTCCTCTTTCTTTATCTTTTCCAGATGCAATTACCATGCCGCCCGCCACCGCATGCACCTGTTTAATCTGTTCCTCAGACTTTTCATCGATGGGTGCACCATATTTAGACGCCTCGTTCAATTTTGTCACTGCAGAAACCACCTTAGCTGGCGCACCAGTAAGCGCTGTGGACACATAAGTGCCTGCACTTTTAATATCTTCCATGGTCATCTGGTACATCATCACGTCTTTGGCTTTATTATAATACTTTGAAAAGGTTTCGTTCTTAATCTCTCCACCATAGACTGCCGCCGCCAGAATAAAAAGGCTCACCATAATCTGGCAGTATAACTTCTTCTTATTCATAAAATCACCTCTATATAAAATATTATATAGAGGTGGAGAATATAACTGGTTTTAGTATTCGTCCCAATACTCAAATTCGTAATCGAAAATTCGAATCGTATCGCCTTCAGAAAGCCCCATTTCCAAAAGTTTTTCTATGGCGCCCTTTTTCTCAACGTATTTATAAAGATAACGCAGCGATCCCATATCGTTGAAGTTGGTGGAATCAAAAATCTTCCGCAGTTGTTTGCCAGTGAGTACATACACACTGCCTTCTTTAGAGGCGTAGACTTCTTTAAAGTCGGGCTCTTTGTCGTCAGTGTCAAAGTCGAAGTAGTCGTATGTTTCCTCTGACTGCGGCTGCAATGCCGCTTTCTGCAGTTCTTCTGCCGCGGCTGCCATCAGTTCATGAATCCCGATGTGAATCGGTGCACAAATCGGAAATACTTTGAACCCTTGATTTTCAACATATTCTTTAAATTCGATAAACGCAGGATCGTCTTCTTCTATCATATCCATCTTATTTGCTGCAACCAGCATCGGCTTTTCTGCCACGCGGTTGCTATATTGCCGCAGCTCGCGGTTAATCTTATCAAAATCTTCGATCGGATTTCTGCCTTCACTGCCTGATGCATCTACCACATGAATCAGCACCTTCGTCCGCTCAATATGCTTTAAAAACTTCAGACCAAGACCTAACCCCTGATGTGCACCTTCGATAATGCCGGCAATATCGGCCATTACAAAACTGGTATCAAAAATTTCCACTACCCCTAGGTTTGGCGCAATGGTGGTAAAATGATAATTTTCAATCTTAGGCTGGGCGCTGGTTGCCGATGCTAAAAGGCTGGACTTTCCTACATTCGGAAATCCCACAAGCCCGACATCTGCAATGACTTTCATCTCTAAAATGACGTTTCGCTCCTTCGCAAAGCCGCCTGCTTCGGCAAAATTCGGCGCCTGCCGCACAGAATTTTTAAAGTGGGTGTTACCTTTGCCGCCTTTACCGCCTTTTGCTGCGACAAAACATTCTCCATCTTCTACGAGGTCTTTCATCACAAGTCCAGTTTCTTCATCGATGACAACTGTACCCATCGGCACTTTAATG
>CANBFZ010000297.1 GCA_947367725.1 uncultured Eubacterium sp. | reverse complement strand
AGAAATCCTATATTCCGGAAGAAACGGCATGTATCAATTGCGGCAGATGCCACAAAGCATGTCCGTTCAATCTGCTGCCAACTGCTTTGGCTGAGGCATATGAGCGCAGAGACGCACAGCGTCTTTCGGATTTACAGGTCATGCAGTGTATGGAATGCGGAAGCTGTTCCTATGTATGTCCTGCAAGAAGACCGCTTGGCTTCATAAACAAGCTTGGAAAAGGCGTTGTAAAGGAGGCTGGAATTAAGTAATGGATAAGACATATTATAACAATTTAGCAGTATCCTCCGCACCGCACTTAGTGAGTAAGATGGATACCAGCAAAACAATGGCAATGGTGTTGCTTGCTTTAGTACCATCCTTTGCCGTAAGTATCTATGTATTTGGCATGCGGGTTATTTTGCTGACCCTCGTGTGTGTCGTTGCCAGTGTAGGTTTTGAGTGGCTTTACAACAAGGCAGCGAAAAAAACACAGACCATCGGAGACTTATCCGCTGCAGTAACGGGCGTTTTGATTGCGTTTAATGTGCCTTCCAACTTCCCGTACTGGATGGCGGTCATTGGCTGCTTTGTGGCAATTATCATTGTAAAGCAGCTGTATGGCGGTGTGGGCAGAAATATTGTAAACCCTGCAATCACAGCCAGAATCGTGCTGTTCATTTCCTTTGCAACGGAGATGACCACATGGCCGACCCCGAGCATGGCTACCAGTGACGCTGTAACAGGTCCAACGCCGCTGGGCATCCTCGGCGAAGGCAATGTTGCGGATCTTCCTACCAATATGGAAATGTTCCTCGGCTTTATCGGCGGTTCTATGGGTGAAGTCAGTGCAGTTGCGCTGCTGGTTGGCGGATTGTTCCTGATTTGGAAGAAAATTATTTCCCCAATCATTCCGGTATGCTTTATCGGTACTGTATTTGTCATCGCATTCCTGTATTACAGTTTTTCTGGCGATGTAGACGCAAGTGCGCTTGACATGGCAATTTTCCATGTTTGTGCAGGCGGTGTAATGCTGGGTGCATTCTTCATGGCGACAGACTATGTGACTTCACCGATCATGCCTCTTGGCAAAGTGATCATGGGGGTTGGCTGTGGTATTTTGACGATGGTAATCAGACTGTGGGGCGCATATCCGGAAGGCGTATCCTTCTCCATTTTGCTGATGAATATCATGACACCGCTGATTGACCAGCTGTGCATTAAATTAACATATGGAGGTGCAAAGAAAAATGAAAAATAACAATACCTTCAAAGAATATGTTGCACCTATCGTTGTTCTGGTAGCGATTTGTCTGGTAATTACGGCTGCTCTTGCTGCAACTTACGGGGTGGCAAAACCAATTATTGATGAAAATGCAATCAAAGCAGCCAATGAAGCCAGAGCAGAACTTCTGCCGGCAGCTGATTCTTTCACCGAATTTGACGGAGAACTGGCTGTTTGCGATCCAGATAAAGTATATGCCAAGGACTGTTACATTGCTGACAACGGCAGCGGTATGGTGATTACCGTTGTAACGAAATCCTTCGGCGGTGCGCTGACTGAAATGATCGGAATCGACGCTGACGGCAAGATTACCGGTGTTAAGGTCACTGCGCACGCAGACACACCGGGTCTTGGAACCAAAGCACACGATGCAGGACATCTGGCACAGTATCAGGGACTTTCCGAACTGACAGATACGACTGCAAAGGCAGATGCTTCTGTCAACCACATTTCCGGTGCGACGATTTCTTCCAACGCAGTGCATTATGGCGTATACTGTGCTTTGGAACAGTATAAGATTGTAGGAGGTGCTAAATAATGGATAAGAAACCAAGCAAGTTAAGCATCCTTACCAAAGGTATCATCAAGGAAAACCCGGTACTTGTATTGCTGCTGGGTACTTGCCCGACACTGGCAACGACTTCCTCTGCAATCAACGGGATCGGTATGGGCGTATCTGCAATGGCAGTACTGATTTGTTCTAATATCGTAATTTCCTTATTAAGAAATATCATTCCTGACAAAGTACGTATCCCATGCTACATTGTAGTTATCGCTGGATTCGTAACCGTTGTTCAGTTGCTGCTGCAGGCATTTGTGCCTTCCCTGTACGCATCTTTGGGACTCTTTATCCCGCTGATCGTAGTAAACTGTATCATTTTGGGAAGAGCCGAAATGTTCGCAAGCAAAAACAACCCGTTTGATGCCGCACTGGACGGGATCGGTATGGGGATTGGATTTACCCTGGCGCTGGGTGTGATGGGTCTGATTAGAGAATTCTTCGGTTCCGGCACCCTGTTCGGAACGGAAGTGCTTACAGACATCGTTCCAGGCATGGGCATCTTCAATCTGGCACCGGGCGGATTCTTCGTATTTGGTGTACTCATTGCGGCTGTAAATTATTTTACAAAGGGCAAAGCACTGAAAAAGAAAGAATTTGGCTGTGACGGCTGCGCCATGGCTGCAATGTGCGGCGGCGCAAGAAAACAGAAAGATTGTCAGAAAGGAGCTGAAGAAGTATGTTAGAAGCAATTACTATCATCATGAGTATGATTCTCGTAAATAACTATGTATTGGCGCAGTTCCTCGGTATTTGTCCGTTCCTGGGGGTATCCAAGAAACTGGATTCCGCAGTAGGCATGGGTATTGCTGTTATTTTCGTCATGGTGCTTGCGACAATCGCAACTTGGCCGATTCAGCAAGTGCTCAACAATTTTGAAATCGGTTATTTGCAGACAGTGGTATTCATTCTAGTCATCGCTGCGCTGGTGCAGCTCATCGAAATGATGATGAAGAAGTATATGCCGCCGCTTCATAAAGCGCTGGGTGTATATCTTCCGCTGATCACCACAAACTGTGCAGTACTGGGTGTCTGCATTAACAATATCGATGCTGGCTATGGATATGTTCTGTCGATCTGCAACGCATTGGGCGCAGGCGTAGGTTTCCTGCTGGCGATGGTGCTCTTTGCAGGTGTCAGAAGCAAGCTGGAAAACGAAAACGGCGTGCCGATGGCATTCAGAGGTGTTCCTCTTACATTAATTACTGCTGCGATGCTGTCCCTGGGCTTCATGGGCTTCAGCGGACTGTTCCAGTAAGATAGGAGGCGAATGAAATGGTAACACCAGTTTTAATTGTAGTTGCGATTGGTCTTGTCTGCGCAGTCATTCTGACCATCGCTTCCAAAGTGTTTTTCGTGCCTGTTGACGAAACGTTTGCACTGCTTCGTGCGGAGCTGCC
>CANBFZ010000296.1 GCA_947367725.1 uncultured Eubacterium sp. | reverse complement strand
AAACTTACCTCTGGCGCAGTCCAAGTCAATCTGTTGTCACAGTAAATCGGACTTTTGATGCCGCTTGCCCAGGTAAAAGGCTCTTCTGGTCTTAAGAAGACTGCCTCGATGGACAGAAGCCCCTTTGCAATTTCTGTTTTCATAAAAGTTCCTCCAATCTATATGTTAAAAAGTTATGAACCGATGAATTCTCTGCAGACTCTTTCATAGGCAGAAACCGGATCGTCTGCTTTGGTAATCGGACGACCTACGACGATGTAGTCACTGCCCAGTTCTTTGGCTTTTTCTGGTGTGGTGACTCTGACTTGATCGCCCTTATCGCCGTCAGCAAAGCGTACGCCCGGGGTGACGGTGAGAAAGGCATCACCGCATGCCTTGTGGATTTTCCCTGCTTCCAGCGGAGAGCAGACCACGCCGTCTAAACCGGCTGAAAGCGAGTTCTGCGCATATTTTGTAACGACTTCGTCAAGGGGCGCGTCGATGAGCAGCTCCTTTTGCATTCTTTCCTGGCTGGTGGATGTCAACTGTGTGACTGCGATGAGAAGGGGACGACTGCCGTCTTCTCTAGTCAGGCCGCGCAGCGCAGCTTCCATCATGTCGATGGTGCCTGCTGCATGCAGGTTGCACATATCCACATCCAATTTTGAAAGTGCAGCCATGGCTTTTTCTACGGTGTTTGGAATGTCATGGAGCTTCAGATCCAGAAAAATCTGATGCCCTCTTTCCTTGATTTCTTTTACGATGGCAGGCCCTTCGCTGTAGAACAGCTCCATGCCAATTTTCACGTAAGGTTTTCTGCCTGTAAACTTGTCTAAGAATGCCAGCGTAGCTTCCTTGGACGGAAAGTCGCAGGCGATGATGACGTCTTTGCCCATAATAAATCCTCCTTCTTGCTTGTCTTTTTCGCTTACAGCGTTGTTCCAATCTTCTTTTCGGTACTTGAAGCCCTAGCCCGATTTCTGGAAGAAATCGATGGCAGGTCTCATGCGAGAAACTCCCAAATCTTTGATTTGGTGAGTTTTACCGCCACGTACTTCAAGTACGCTCCGTTCCTCAAAGCAGATTGCGCCTAGCTGCAAATGAAAAATCCTGCGCAACTATTGCTTGTCTTTTGCATTCGTGCTTAGCAGCAAACGAAAAATGCTGCAGCATTTATTCTATTACGCCGATGATATCGGAAAGTTTTTCAATCCCTAATTCCTCGCAAACGCAAGGCAGTGTTTCAATGATTTCTTTGCAGGCGTATGGGTTGACCAGATTGGCAGCACCGACTTGGACTGCTGTAGCCCCTGCCATCATCATTTCCACCACATCGCGGGCAGAGCTGATGCCGCCCATGCCGATGACCGGAAGGCTGACTGCCTTTGCCACCTGATAGACCATGCGGACTGCTACCGGGAAGATTGCCGGACCTGAGAATCCGCCCATTTTGTTGGCAATGACCGGTTTTCTTCTGTTGATGTCGATGCGCATGCCCAGCAGGGTGTTGATTAAACTGATGCCGTCTGCCCCTGCTTCCTCACAGGCACAGGCGATGGATACGATATCAGTCACATTAGGGCTTAGTTTGATGTAAACGGGTTTTGTAGTCACCGCTTTCACTGCACGGGTGACTTCTGCTGCACTTTCTGGCAAAACCCCGTATGCCATGCCGCCGTTGTGCACGTTAGGGCAGCTGACGTTGACTTCGATGATGCCGACCTGCGGCTGTTGATCCATGGCTTCTGCACATGTCACGTATTCGTCCAGGGAAAATCCGCTGATATTGGCGATGAGCGGTTTTGTGAAAAGTGTGGAAAGCGCTGGCAGTTCCTTTTCACAGACCGCAGCAAGTCCCGGATTTTGCAGCCCTACCGAATTAATCAGTCCGCTAGGACATTCCGCGATGCGGGGCAGGGGATTTCCAAGACGCGGGTCTCTGGTCGTGCCTTTAAAGGAAATCGAGCCCAGAATATGCAGGTCGTAGAGCGCTGCGAATTCCTTGCCGTAGCCGAAGGTGCCGCTGGCGGGAATCACCGGATTGTCCAGCGTCAGTCCGCTTAAGGTCACTGTTAAATCTACCATTTGATTTCCTCCTTATATAAGACTGGACCGTCTTTGCAGATCCGCTTGTAGCCATATTTTGTCTCGCAGGTGCAGCCCATGCAGGCGCCGAATCCACACGCCATTCTCGCTTCAAAGCTGAACTGACCGTCGGGCGCGGCGTCGTAGACTGCTTTTAGCATAGGCTCCGGACCACAGGTGTAGACGTAGTCGTAGTTTAAATCTTTCATGGCGTCTGTGACAAAACCCTTGATGCCCATGGAGCCGTCCGCGGTGGTTACAATGGGGTTGATTCCCAGTGCGCGGAATTCCTCTGTTAAAATTAAGTCGTCTGCCGTATTAAAACCGATGATAACCTGCGGTGTTATGCCGGTATCGACCAAGGCTTTTGCCAGACCGTAAAGGGGTGGTACGCCGATGCCGCCGCCAACCAGCAGCGGCTGTTCTTTGCAGCAAGTGATGTCAAATCCGTTGCCCAGTGGCAGCAGTACGTCCAGAAAGTCGCCGGGTTTTACTTCTGCCAGTGCTTTGGTGCCCTGTCCGACCACCTTGAAAAGGAGGGTAACAGATCCTGTGCCAAAGCGGCAGATGGAAATCGGTCTGCGCAGATAAAATCCGTCCAGTTTGATGTTGACAAACTGTCCCGGCGCACTGATTTCGCTGCAGTCTCCGGTCAGCGTCAGGGAGTATATTCCGTGCTGTATCTCTCTGATACCATCTACTTTAAGCATTTGTCTCTTCATATGCGATTTCTCCATTTACCATTGTCATTACAACTTTTCCATCAAGATGCCAGCCCGCGAACGGGGTGGCTCTGCCTTTGGTTTGAAACTTTTTCGGATCCACCTGCTGCTGCCGGTGCAAATCCAATACGGTTAAATCGGCAGGCGCGCCGTCTTCTATGGCACCGCCGGTAAGACCGAACCGCTTTCTCGGATGGATGCTCATCACCTGGATCAGCTTTTCCAGGGAAATGACGCCCTTTTTCACCAGATGGGTGTACAGTACCGGAAAACAGGTTTCCAGTCCTACAATACCAAAGGCGCTGCCGGCAAGGCCTTTTGCCTTTTCTTCCGGGCTGTGAGGTGCGTGGTCTGTGGCAATCATGTCGATGGTGCCATCGCACAGCCCCTCAATCAGCGCGTCTCGGTCAGCAGCAGAACGCAGCGGCGGGTTCATTTTAA
>CANBFZ010000295.1 GCA_947367725.1 uncultured Eubacterium sp. | reverse complement strand
GAGGTTGAAAATTCTGAAGGTGTTTTGACAAAGGATGCAACTGTTGTCTATGATTCTAATCAAGAAAGTGTGACATTCTTAGTACAGGCTACTGAAAATGATGTGGATTCCGGTGAAAAAGAATGCGGAGTTCGTACAATGATCGTCATTGACGATTCAACGGCACCAAAGGATTATTCTTTTAAATTTGAACTGCCAAAGGGAAGCAAGTTTACAAGAGGTGATGAACTTAAAACCAATGAAATTGGCGATGATGAGATTGCAATCGTTGATGCAGAGGGCTTTATTAGCGGTATAATAAAGTCTCCATGGGCAAAGGATGCCAATGGAAAATCATTGGAAACATTCTATAAGCTTGACGGAAATGTTCTGATACAGCATATTGAGTTTGATGAAACTACATGTTTTCCAGTAATTGCAGATCCTTGGTACGGAACCAGTTCACAGACAGAAAACATTGGCAGTCCGATTGAACAGGACTTTACAGCTTATGCTGCGGGACAACCAACGAAAGGATTTTATTTTGAAAACGGAGGATATATTTCTTATACACCAGGCAATAATACATCTGCAAGTGTTAGCATTAGTTTAGGGGTGGGGTATGGAAGTGCAACAGTATCAGTTGGCATCGGCATCGCAACATCTGGTGCATCTGTTAGCGCTTCTTATCCGGTACCAAAGAAAGCTGGATGGTATAAACTAAAGGTTACAGAAACGTATAATGTGCAAAAGTATAAAATTATGAGACGTTGGAAGGATTCTGATACGGGTAGAGTTACATGGAAAGAGTACTCTAGGAATGCTAAAGTTGTAGGAGAACGTAGAGGCATTGCAGGGAAGATAATAGAACAATAAGAAAGTTGGTAAATTGTCATGAATAAAAACCGAAAAAGCATACGACTCGTCCTACTGTTGTCAGCCGTTGTGATTATTGCGATAGTGATTATCTATTTCGCATCGCAGGTTCCGCAGTATGAAACAGACGATCCGCTTCATGGCTCATATCTGGTAGCAAACGAGGAACAAGCAGAAGTGATTCATCCGGCAAATTTCGTGGTTTCCATGACCGGAAATGGTGCACCGTCTGAAATGCGCAAAAAGGTGCAGGAAGATGGTGTAGATATTTCTAAACCGTGGCTTTACTGCGCGAAAGAAAATAAATTCTTTCAAGTAGAAAAGGAGGGTGAAAGTCTTTTGGTATATGCGGGGAATGAGAAAATTGGAACGTTCATTTATTCCTATAAAAAGTTTCTGTGGATACATTATGACGAGGCTTATGTGATGGACTGGAAAGGCGAAACTCTTGATTTGGTCAGGATAATGCCGGTACCAACCTTTGAAGGCTGAGGTTATTTATGATAAAACGATCTATGCAAAGGGCTAAAATACAGTCCTTTGCATTTTCTAAAGAAAACGAATTGTCTTGCTAAAATATAGCGTCATCAAGGAAGAACAGGCTGGAGGTAAATGCAGTATGTTGCATAAGTGTACAAAGGTTTAAAATTAATACTTTAAGTTATAAAAACCACTTGATTTTTATATGATAACCATTTATACTAAGGTAAAAGGGAGTGGATTAGAAGTTATCACTAAATCACATATTGCACCGAGAAAGGACAGAATGCAGTTTCACTGTTGTCTGTCTTTTCTCTTTGGTGAAGTTTGATGCATACGTCGAATATACGGCATGCAAGCTGCTAGCTAGAATGATGAATTTGATAGGTATCATATCAATAGATATTGTGCGGTCAAAAAATGGACTTGCAATAACTTAGATTGCACTACAGTTTTCTATTGACAGAAAAGGTACAAAAGGATAAGATAAGTGTATTATAAAATAGGCAGCAAATGTAGACAGGAGGTGCGGGGTGACGGATTTGCGAAGTTTAGAATCGCATGAGATGGAAGCACTGCTGGTCAGTTTGGGGCAGCCCAAATTTCGGGCAAAGCAGATTTTTCAGTGGATATATAAAGGCGCCTGTGATTTCAATGAAATGCATAATGTGCCGAAATCCCTGCGAGAACTTTTGGCGCAGCATTGCAGCATAGGCACGATTCAACCGCTGGAAATACAGAAATCAAAGACGGATGGCACTCGGAAATATTTGTTTCAGCTTGCTGACGGCAATACTATTGAGAGTGTGTTCATGCAGTATAAATATGGGAATTCTATTTGTGTTTCTTCGCAGGCCGGCTGCAGGATGGGATGCAGATTCTGTGCTTCGACCAGAAATGGACTTTCTCGGAATTTGACGCCGGGAGAAATGGTATCGCAGCTGCTGGAAGCGGAACGCGATACGGGTGAAAAAATTGGTCATATTGTGATAATGGGCACAGGCGAGCCTTTCGATAACTACGAAAACGTGGCAGCGTTCCTACGCATTGTCAACGACCAAAACGGACTGAATATTGGCATGCGCAATATTACAGTTTCTACTTGTGGATTGGTGCCGGTCATGGAACAGTTTGCAGCAGACTTTCCCCAGGTAAATCTGGCGATTTCTCTGCACGGTACCACCGATGCCATTCGAGGTTCTATGATGCCGATTAATCGTCATTATCCGATTGAAATGCTGCTGGCTGCCAGCAAGGCTTATACCGAAAGGACAGGCAGACGCATTACCTTTGAGTATACGCTGGTCAACGGGGTAAATGATAGAGACGAGGACGCGGACAGGCTTTGCAGACTACTTCATGGCATGCTTTGCCATGTAAATCTGATTCCCCTGAACCAGGTGGAAGGCGCAGGATTTGATACCGTCAGCAGAAAGCGCGCTGCAGAATTTCAGGAAATTTTGGAGCACAGGGGAATTGCAGCAACGGTGCGCAGGGAGCTGGGGGCAGATATCGATGCAGCATGTGGACAGCTGCGTCTGGGAAAGCCGCAGTAAGAAGGATGCAGTTTTTAATACAGGCAGTTAATTGGACGCGAAAATCGTGCATGATTCGAAATAATCTGGTGTTCTTGTGCTATGACAAAAGAATTCCAAACGAACCGTCAAAATTCGACTTTGACAGAGCAGTGGTTGTGGTATAATAACCTCACGGCGTAAGCAGAATCAAAGATTCTGACGCCTGAGAGAACATTGAATCACAATCCATGCGCATGTGCGCATGACGACTATCGCCGCCGCAGTGTAGTCACACTGCGATTGTGGTATAATAACCTCACGGCGTAAGCAGAATCAAAGATTCTGACGCCTGAGAGAACATTGAATCACAATCCATG
>CANBFZ010000294.1 GCA_947367725.1 uncultured Eubacterium sp. | reverse complement strand
GAAAAGAACCTTTTGTTTTGGATAGAAGTGAGGCTTATATTGGCGTTCTCATCGACGATCTTGTAACAAAAGGTACAAATGAACCTTACAGAATTATGACCAGCAGAGCGGAATATAGGCTGGTTCTCAGGCAAGACAATGCAGACTTGCGTTTAACGGAAAAATCTTACAGGATAGGATTGGCAGATTCGGAAAGATATGCCAAATTCTTAGCAAAGAAGAAAGTGGTTGCAGAAGAAAGAAAAAGAATGGAAGAAACTTATATCTATCCCAGCGATGCTAATGCATATTTAGAAAAAGTAGGCAGCGCGCCGCTGCAGAATAAAGCTACATTGGCAGAACTTTTAAAGCGACCAGAAGTTACATACGAAAATTTGGCAGCAGTTGATCCTAAGCGTAGAACTTTAACTTCTCATGAAAAAACCCAATTAGAGGTACAGATTAAGTACGAGGGCTATATTGCAAAGCAAATGGCACAAATTGAGAAGTTTAAGAAATTAGAAAACAAGACTTTAGACGAACAGCTAGATTATACACAGATGGAAGGTCTTCGTTTGGAAGCGGTACAGAAACTGAATCAGTTGAAACCGCGGTCAGTAGGGCAAGCGTCCCGCATTTCCGGTGTATCACCTGCAGATATTAACGTACTACTGGTTTATTTAGAGAAGATGAGAAGAAAGAAAATATAGTATGGAAAAACTGAAAGAAGCGTTAAAACAATTGCAGATTCCCTGCGAAGCAGAGATCATAAAGAAATATTCTGGTTATATGGAAGGGATTCTTTCTTGGAATGAGAAAATGAATTTAACAGCGATTACAGAAAGAGACGCGTTTGTTGTGAAACATTTGATAGATTCTGTGCTTTGTTTTGGCTTTCCAGAATATCAAAATAGTGAGAACGTAATTGATATAGGAACAGGTGCGGGATTCCCCGGTGTACCCCTTGCAATCGTCAGTCCTGACAAAACCTTTGTATTGGCAGATTCCTTGCGAAAAAGACTGCGTGTGATTGATGAACTAACTGAAACACTGCATATCTATAATGTACAGACAGTACACGGCAGAGCAGAGGAATTGGCGCGGCAGAAAGCATATCGTCAGAGATTTGATCTGTGTGTGTCCAGAGCAGTTGCCAACTTGGCAGTACTGTCTGAATACTGCTTGCCATTTCTCCGAAAAGGTGGAAATCTTCTTGCTTATAAAGGACCCGATGCAGAAGAGGAATTAAAAACAGCTGCAAAGGCAATTGAAATGCTTGGTGGAAAATTTGTTCGAATTGAGACGACGCCTCTTGCTGGGTATGAACATAATATCGTCGTCATAGAGAAAGTGAAAGATACTCCTGCAAAATATCCGAGAAAAGCTGGAACTCCAGTGAAAGAGCCCATATTATAAGAGAATATGGGTTTTTTTGTTGGTTCTTTTTTTGCGCATTTCCCCGGAAAACATGGTATGCTGTAAGTAGGAAAAAGAAAAGGGGGATTTTATGTTACAAAGGAAAAGTGTGGAATTGCCGATTGGTACCATACGTGCCAATCCTGAGCAGCCGCGAAAGCATTTTGCGGAAGAAGAACTGAACGATTTAAAGAACTCCATTGCCGAATATGGGGTTTTACAGCCGATTATTGTCAAAAAAGATAAGACAGGTTCCTATTTTTTAATAGCTGGAGAACGAAGACTGCGTGCAGCAAAACTTGCCGGACTTTCTAAAATTCCAGCAATGATAAAAGAGTTTGATGACAAAGATACAGCACTGATTGCTGTCATTGAAAATGTGCAGAGAGAAAATCTCAGTTACATAGAAGAGGCATATGCCTACAGAAAATTAATTGAAGAGTTCGGATTGACCCAAGGAGAACTTTCAGAAAAAATAGGGAAGCGGCAGTCAACCATATCGAATAAACTTCGTATTTTAACACTGCCGCCGGAGATACAGGAAAAACTCATTGAAGCGAAACTGACAGAACGCCATGCCAGAGCACTTTTACGGGTAGAAGATCCTGTCATCAGAAATAAAATTCTTCAGCGGGTGATCAGTCATAATCTGAATGTAAAGCAGACTGAAAAATTGATTGATGACTATTTGACAAAAGATGAAGCAGAATATAGGAAAAGGCGTAAAATTAATTATATCAGTTATAAAATTTACACCAATACCATTCGAAAAGCATTTGCACAGATACATGACATGGAAGAGAATTCTAAACTGATAGAAGAAGATAAAGGGGATTATATAGAATTAAAAATCGTGATACCTAAAAATCAGGGATGTTTCACGTGAAACATCCCTGATTTTTTTTTTGTAAAACAGTGGCAAAATGGATGCAAATCATATATAATGTTTATAGTACATTTTTGCAGGAGGAAAAACATTGGGAAAAGCAATTGCAATATTTAATCAAAAGGGTGGTGTAGGAAAAACTACAACCAATATCAACCTGGGCGCCAGTCTGGCCCTGAAAGGCAAGAAAATCCTCATGCTTGATATTGACCCGCAGGGAAATACGACCAGCGGTATTGGTATTTCTAAAAAGGATTTACCATTTACGGTGTATGACCTGTTAATTGAAGATAATTTCGATACACGTAAAGCGATTATTCATACTGACATAGAAAACCTGGATATTATTCCCGCGAGTGTTGATCTTGCAGGTGCGGAGATTGAGATGGTTGCCTTAGAGGGAAGAGAAAGACGTCTCAGAAAAGCAATCCAGAAGGTAAAAGAATTCTATGATTATATTTTTATTGACTGTCCTCCTTCATTAGGTCTGCTGACAATTAACTCACTGACCGCTGTAGAAAGCGTACTGATCCCAATCCAATGTGAGTTTTATGCGCTGGAGGGATTGAGCCAGCTGATTCACACAATTAACCTGGTAAAAAAGAGATTGAACGCGGCTCTGGATATAGAAGGCGTTGTCTTTACAATGTACGACGCACGCACCAATCTTTCGCTGCAGGTAGTTGAAAATGTAAAAGGGAATCTAAAGCAGAATGTCTATAAGACGATCATTCCCAGAAATGTGCGCCTGGCAGAAGCGCCCAGCCATGGTCTGCCGATCAATATCTACGATTCTAAATCAACCGGCGCGGAGAGTTATCGTTTATTAGCGAAAGAAGTGATGGAACACAACAGGTGAATCAATAGAAAGGGTATTTTATGGGAACAGGAAGGAAAAAAGGAGGATTGGGAAAGGGGATTGACTCCATGATTCCGATCATGGAAATCGAAGAAAGCAAGGAAGAAAAAC
>CANBFZ010000293.1 GCA_947367725.1 uncultured Eubacterium sp. | reverse complement strand
CGGGCTCCGCAGGGCAGGATGCCGGATAACGTCCGGCGTAGGTAACTATAGGGAAAGTGCAACAGAAACATTCCGCCGAAACGGGTAATGCCGTGGTAAGGTTGAAATGGTGAGGTAAGAGCTCACCGGCGTCATGGAGACATGGCGGCCGTGTAAACCCCATCCGGAGCAAGGTCAAAATGGGCGCAAAAAGCGGCGGCCCGTCGCTGCCCGGTAGGTAGACCGCAAGAGCGTGCAGTAATGTTACGCCTCAGATAGATGGTTGTCAAATACAGAACCCGGCTTATAGGTTTGCCCATAATTATTTCTTGCAGGAAATACCTTTTCAGAGTGTATTTCCGTTTTCTTTTATTGCTGTACAAACAAAACGAAGGGAGGAGATACGTTATGACAAAAGACATTGAAACAAATAAGATGGGGACTGCGCCAATCGGAACACTTCTGGCGTCTATGGCATGGCCTGCGATCTTGTCCATGACTATTAACGCACTGTATAATGTAGTAGACAGTATGTTTGTCGCCATGGTCAGCCAGAAAGCCTTGACCGCTGTATCAATTGTTATGCCCATTCAGATGCTGATGATTTCCATGGCAGTGGGAAGTTCTGTCGGTGTGAACTCTCTCATTTCCAGAAGACTTGGTGCAAAGCGTTTCGCGGAAGCGGATAAGGCGGCGTCCACCAGCATTCGCATCGGCTTCTTTAACTTTCTGATCTTTGCACTGATTGGGGTATTTTTAGCAAGTCCGTTTATGCACGCTTATACAGAAGATGGCGTCATCTTTGACGGCGGTGTTACATATCTTAGAATTATTACGATTTTTAGCTTGTTCAGCATGATACAGATTCAGCTGGAGAAGGTGCTGCAGGCCACAGGCAACATGATTGCGCCTATGATAATCAGTCTCAGCGGCGCACTGACCAATCTGGTACTGGATCCGATTTTGATCTTTGGTTTGTTTGGCATGCCGAAACTGGGCATTGCCGGCGCTGCCATCGCAACCGTTTCCGGTCAGGCAGTGGGCATGTGTGTGGCAATTTTCATGTGTTTCCGAAAAGAACACGAGGTGAAGATTCAGCTAAAAGGATTCAAAATCGACTGGGCTGTTGTAAAGGACATCTATGGGGTCGGTTTTCCATCCATCATCATGCAGGCCATCGGCTCCGTCATGCTGCTTGGTTATAATGCCATTTTAGCGGCTTCCGCCACTGCAGTCGCAGTACTGGGGGTGTATTATAAGCTGCAGTCCTTCATCTTCATGCCGGTTTTCGGTCTCAATCAAGGGGCTATGCCGATTATGGGCTATAACTTTGGGGCAAGAAACAGGCAAAGACTGATGGAGACTTATAAAAAAGCCCAGATTACAGCCTTTGTGATTATGGCCATAGGAACCATCCTGTTTCAGGCATTTCCGGCGTTGTTTCTTAAGATGTTCAGCGCCGATGCTGAAATGATGGAAATGGGCGTACCGGCGCTTCGGATTATCAGTATCTGTTTTATGCCGGCAGCCTTTGGTATCATGTCGTCCACCTTGTTTCAGGGAACTGGCCACGGAGTATATAGTCTGATAGGCTCTCTTTTGAGACAGCTTGTGGGCATTCTGCCGCTTGCTTATATCATTTATCATATGGCAGGTGTAACGGCTTCATGGGCGTCGTTTCCGCTGGCAGAGATTATCGGTGTCGTTTATTCCGCAGTGATGCTAGCAAGATTATACAAAAAAGAAATTAAGACCTTGTAAACTTATTCAAGGTCTTGCAGTTTCTGATACTGGCAGTATTCCCGATATTCGGAATCTTCTTTTACCAGATCGTAGATCAGCGGATCGCGAATCAGGTGTTTCCAGCAGGTGTAGGTGGCTTTGATGAATTTCGGATCCAGCTCCATCTGTTCAGAAATCAAAGGGCAGGTATACGGCAGCGGACTGTCGTTTGTTACAAGGGATAATATGCCGTATTCGTCAATATGCGGCGTTAGAGGAAAGGTTCTGCATTGCATGGGCCTTTTTTCTCTGGGACAGATGGGTGGCGTTTTGCATCTGACAAAGTAAACTTTGCCAGTCCAGGATTCCGGAAATTCGTAATCTTGCGCATATTCTGCGCTCCATGTGAGCCAATCTGCATCTCTGTCGTGCACTTTGTCTTCGCCAGGGAGCAGATAAATGCCTAGATTCTCATCTGTGGCACCGCAGCTGCAACAGATGGCACTGCAGAGCGTGCCGCAATCGTATGGAACAGGGGAAACCCTGTCTAAGAGTCTGTAAATTGCCTGATATGTTCTTTTTTTGATTGTACTTTTCATAATAACTCATTTTAACACAGGAATTTACGTAGTACAACCAGAAATTAGTACTAAACTAAACCTTGAAAAAGGTCAGATTTTGATGATAAAATAGATTATTGGATAACAGACAATACAAGAGGTACGAACATGAAATTAGGAATTGACATCGGTTCAACCACTGTCAAGCTGGTTCTGCTGGATGCAGAAAACCAAATTACATATGCTCGTTATGAGCGGCATATGTCTAATGTCTTTGAAAAAGTCAAAGAATTAATAGAAGAGATGCATACACAATATGGCACGCTGCAGCTGAAACCAGTCATCACTGGTTCTGGAGGCCTTTCCTTAGCCAATTTACTTGGGGTTTCCTTTGAACAGGAAGTGATTGCCTGCAGCAAAGCGGTGGAAACGCTGATTCCAGATACAGATGTTGCCATTGAATTGGGCGGCGAAGACGCCAAAATCACATTTTATGGCGCTACTGTAGAACAACGCATGAATGGCACCTGCGCTGGGGGAACGGGCGCATTTATCGATCAGATGGCAGTGCTTTTGAATACCGACGCGGGCGGACTCAATGCGGCAGCCAAACAGGTAAAGATGATTTATCCTATCGCGGCACGCTGCGGTGTCTTTGCCAAAACGGACATTCAGCCTTTGATCAACGAGGGGGCTGCCGCGCCGGATTTAGCCGCATCTATTTTTCAGGCAGTGGTCAATCAGACCATCAGTGGTCTTGCCTGTGGTCATACCATCCGAGGCAATGTGGCATTTCTGGGCGGGCCGCTTTCTTTTCTATCAGAACTTCGCAAACGTTTTATTGAAACATTGGAATTGAAACCGGAAGAAGTGATTTTTCCGGAGGATTCCAAATATTTTGTTGCCATCGGCGCGGCCATGCTGGCAGAAGGGAAACCTGAAATTTCTCTGGAAACGCTCACAGAACGCATGCAGAACGCCGATCAGAGCAAAC
>CANBFZ010000292.1 GCA_947367725.1 uncultured Eubacterium sp. | reverse complement strand
TGGTGCAATTCTGTCAGAAAGTCTTCCCATCATAGGAGAAAATGCCGCCTGCATAACAGGCTGAACAATGAGAATCAGACCCGCTGTCTGCGAGGAAAATCCCATCACCATCTGTAAATAAATACTCATCAGATAACTGATCGCAAACGTAGCGCCATAGTTAAGCAGCGCTGCCAAATTGGACAGAGTAAACGCCGCATCTTCTGTAAACATCGACACACGAATCACCGGCTCCTGCTGTCTGTGCTCTACGAAAACAAAAACTACCCCCAGGCAAATACCCAAGAGCAAAATCAGCCATCCATACCGCAGTACAGACAGGTTGGTCAGCCCATAAAGGCTGACTGCAATACTGGCAGCATAAAGCAAATTACCCCATCCATCAAAGCGTAACGGTTCCGACTCTTCTGCTTTTTTCGGTATCCCCCTGACAGCGATAAAAAATACTGCGGCTGAAAAAGCAGCCGTCAGTAGAAAAAGCGCGCGCCAATTCAGATAATGATTGAGAAAACCGCCAATGACCGGTCCCAGGGACAAACCCACATACGTTGCTGCCGTAGAATACCCCAGAACACGCCCTCGCTGACTTTCCGGCCAGGTGCCAATCAAAATCGCATTGTTGGTCGAAAAAATCATCGCAGCAAATACACCTTGCGTCGCGCGCAGCAACAGCAGCATCCAAATATGCACCGAAACTGCACATAGCAGCGTTGCTACTGCAAAGCCCGCAATGCCAGTCAAAAATACCTGCCGTCTGCCTTTTCTATCCGCCGCCTTTCCCAAAGGAACACTCAAAGCTGCTACAGTCAGCGTATAGATGGTCACCACCCAGCCAATCCGCGCTGCACCTGCACCGAACGCTGCCTCCAAATTGGGTATGGATAGATTCAATGCACTTCCCATAAAAGTTGTTAAAAAGGAAGTCAGCACGGCTGCACGCAGCACGGTCTTTCGTTCCTTTCTCTGTAACGCGTATTCTTGATTTTCCCCATCTGCATATCCCATTCTCTCTGTCACCCCACTTGTTCCTGTTTCTTTGCTGCAGGTTTATCATTTCTTCAACGGCAGTTTCCATGCGTTCAAAAACGTGCCTGCCGCATGGCTTTTATTTTCCCGGCTGCCGCTTTAACGCCCGCATCGCTGCGTGATAAGTTTTCGGTTCAATTCCAATCTGATATAGCACATTAGTCCAAGTGCCGCATACGGCTTGTAACCGCAGTCGAAGTTCCCGCGGCACATCCTTTTTGGTTGGAATTCTGCCCAGTGTTTTTCTAATTTCCGCAATCGTCTGCAGATCCTTTAAATCGCCCTGACTTAAATTCAAAACCTTGTAAAAGCAATCATGCAGACGATCGGAGTGCCGCTGCTGATTGTCTTCTCGCCGATAGTCGATATAATTGCCGCAAAACGGTTTGATCCGCTGCACCGGCTCCAAGCCGATCTGATACAAAGCATTACGCCAGGAACCGCATCTTTCAATCAGCGCAGCTTTCTTCCCAGCATCGATTTCTCCATGAATAGGACTGCGTCCGATCGCATAAGCGTATGCTTTTATCTCCTGTAGTATCACCAGATATTCTTCTTCCAAATCATCTATATCAAACACGGTATCTTTAAGGAGCTTCTCGTCAATCTCAGCCGCTGCAATGACGCTGCCCCAATTGTCATAATAGGGCTTCAGTGCTTCCCGCACCTCTGGCATATCCTTTGGATGCGGAATTTTTCCCAGTTCGACTGCTTTCTCTCTGACAGAAGCCAGCAGTTGCTGTCGTCTGGTTTCTTTTTCTAGGACTGTTTCCATCGAGGTGCCGCCCTTTCCTGCAGAAGCTGATAACCCTGCTGCTTTCAAAGCGTAAGGCCACTTTTGAAAGCGCTGCTTGATGTAATCACGCATAACCCAAAAAATTTCTTTTTGGGACGGCGCATGATTGCGTTCTTCCGCAAACTGTTTCAGGTACAAAAGAAGCGCCTCATCTGTAAACGCGCCATAAACCTGCTTCCCGCTATCTGTAGACAGTGCAAATGTACGATAGATCTGACTTTCTCTGTCGTCCTTGCCCAGTGTCGGCTCCGCCTGCGTGCAGAGCTGCGTAACGAGGATTTGTTTCAGTTCTTTTAGCTGTTCATCATTGTATGGTGTTTGTTTCATAATACTTCCATCCCCTGCTCTATCTGTTTCAGTTTATCATACGCCCATTGCTATTTCAAATAGAAAACCCTGCGTTCAAATTCTGACGCAGGGTTTTGTCTTTCAAATTCTGTTACGCAGATTATACGAGTTCTACGAACACTACTTCAGCACAGTCGCCTCTTCTAGGTCCTAATTTCAGAATTCTTGTATATCCACCGTTTCTGTCAGCATACTTCGGTGCAATTTCTTCAAACAGCTTGCTCACTACGCTTTCATCGTAGATGTATGCCAGCGCCTGTCTTCTTGCGTGCAGGTCGCCGCGCTTTGCAAGTGTAATCAGCTTTTCTGCTTCTCTTCTAGCTTCTTTTGCTCTGCAGTCAGTTGTAGAAATTCTTCCTTCTCTGAACAGGTCAGTCACCAGATTTCTCAGCATAGCTTTTCTGTGAGCAGTTGGTCTGCCCAATTTTCTATATCCTGGCATATCAATTCTCCTTTCGTAATGGTTCTCGCCCCAATTTCTGAAAGAAATTGATGGGGAGACCTTATGCTTTTGTGCCCTGCGAACCATGTGAGCAGTTTGGCACAAGTCGTATCAGGGTTCTCGCCCCAATTTCTGAGCCGTAGATTGCCACGTGCTAAAGCACTGCAATCCTGACAGAGGACCTACCATACATTTGCACAGCAAATGTGGTTAGGACTCTCAAGAAATTGATGGGGAGACCTTATGCTTTTGTGCCCTGCGAACCATGTGAGCAGCCTGGCACAAGTCGTATCATAATTTGTGCAAATGATTAATCGTCGCTCGGTTTGAGACCAAGACCCAACTCTTCTAATTTTGCTTTGACTTCATCGAGGGATTTCTTACCAAGGTTTCTAACCTTCATCATATCCTCTTCGCTGCGTTCAGTCAATTCTTCAACCGTATTAATCGCAGCTCTCTTTAAACAGTTGAAAGAACGAACAGACAGTTCTAATTCTTCAATTGTCATTTCTAGCGCTTTCTCTTTCTGGTCCTCTTCTTTCTCAACCATGATTTCCAATCCGTCGGTGGAATCGTCCAACTGGATGAAGAGATTCAGGTGTTCCTGCATAATCTTCGCTCCAATCGAGACGCCTTCTTCCGGCGTAATGGAACC
>CANBFZ010000291.1 GCA_947367725.1 uncultured Eubacterium sp. | reverse complement strand
AATGGCTGATTTTAAAGAGGCGATGAAAGCGCACGATGAAATCGCCAAGAACACAATCAATCTGGCGCGTGCTGCGATTAAGCAGTATGAGGTAGATCACAGAGAAGAACTAGACGACGCAGGCATAATTGCAATTTTATCCAAGCAGGTAAAAATGCGTAAGGATGCCCTCGCTGATTTTGAAAGAGCAGGAAGAACAGATCTGACACAGGCATATAACGCAGAGATAGAAATCTTGAACAGATACTTACCTGCACAATTATCCAGAGAAAAAGTAATGGAGATTGTGAAAGAGACTGCAGCTTCACTGGGAATAGAAGGAGGCAAGCAGAATCTGGGGAAACTGATGGGACCCGTGATGGGCAAGGTCAAAGGTCTTGCAGACGGTTCCATGGTAAAAGAAGTCGTAATGGAATTTCTTGCATAAACTCTGCTATATAAAGAAAGACAGGACAACCTGGCGGAATCGCCGGGTTGTTTTTATAATAGATCAAGTGTCCCAGTGCGGGAAGATCCTATTGTCACTTAACACGACTTTCCGATCCTGATTTTGGCGGTACGTTCGACATGCTGATGCGTTCTGTCCATTGCATAGAATCATGGTATATCATGCGGCATTTGTGCATATATTTGCACCATGAAACTGATTAATGAATTGACATATGATTTTGATATGAAGGGACCGAAGATTACCGCGTCCGCCAGTGTTGCGATTATTGAGAATGTAAAGCAAGTGATTTTAATTAGCGATACATCCGTAACGGTAGATACGGGGCGGTTCTATGTGACGGTAACCGGTCGGAATTTTATCATCAGTGAAATTTGGGAAGGACGGATGGAACTTGAGGGTGAAATCACAGGGATTGAATTTTATAAAACATCAGGTAAGAATCAAACTGGAAGGGTTTAAGCCAGAACGTTTGATTTCTCAAGCTGCAGCAAAAGGGATCCTGCTGCGGCAGATTCACTATAAAGATGAAACAGAAGTATACTTTACCGTCAGCAAAGAAAATCTGCGCACACTGAAAAAGCTGGCAGGCAGTAAATATAAATTTACACAGCTGAAAGAAGGCGGCATCGTTTGCCTGCTCATGAAAATCAAAAAAAGTAAAGTGGTTATCGCAGGGATAGGAGTATTTCTGCTATTTTTCTTTTCACAGACTCTTTTCGTGCGGGAAATTAATGTCATAGGATGCAAGACAATTACAGAAACTAGTATCCGACAGATGATTGCAGAGGAAGGACTTTATGAAGGCGCCTTGAGAAGATTTGATTGCGACGCTGTCGAAAAGAAACTTTTTCAAAATTTTGATACCATTGTATGGGCAAAGGTACTCTATGAAGGCGGCTATGTAGAAGTGAGGATTTCTGAAGGGAAACAGGCGCCGGCTATGGAAACGGAAAATCGAAAGCCTTGCGACATCGTCTGTGAGATAGACTGCTATATTGAGAGAATTTATACCTATAAAGGAAGAAGCAGAGTACAAACGAATGATTTTGTTCGAAAAGGGGATATACTGATCGCAGGCACTGTTCCCATAGAGCATCCGTCTTATCCGGTAGAAGAGGGAAAAACCATGGAACATTATGTGCATGCTGACGGAAAAATTGTGGCGAGAGTGCCTTACTATTTTTCTTTTTACGCGGAAGCAGGTACCACAGAAAAGCGAGCAGAGACCCTTTTAAGGCAGTGGATCAAAGAAAATGTGCCAGAACACGCCGAAATTTTAAATAAAGACTTTCATTTTGATGAAAAAGAAGATAAAATTAAGATATACGGAACAATAGAAACACGTCAGCGTGTGGGCGTGGAAAAGGAGATTGTAATTGACAAACAGAAACGAGGAACTGAGAAGAATCCTGATAGAGGATGATGTAGACAGAATAGAACTGTTCGGCAATATGGATGCAAATTTGAATCTGATTCAGGAAAGCACAGGGGTAGAGATTTTTCAAAGAGATGATTGTCTTTTGTTGCGGGGCGAAGAAATCGCACTGGCAGAGCGCATTTTAAAGGAACTGATCGCGGTGCTTAGAAGCGGAGAGCGGCTGGATGTGCAGAAAGTAAACTATATCATCACGTTAGAAAAGCAGGGACTTTCCTACAGAGAAAACAATGTAAGCAAGGATATCATCTGTTTCACCAGCAAGGGCAAACCATTGCGCCCTAAAACCATTGGCCAAAAAGAATATGTAAACAGCATCCGAAAAAAGGATGTGGTGTTTGGGATCGGGCCAGCTGGTACTGGAAAAACGTATATTGCAGTAGCCATGGCAGTTAGTGCATTTAAGAATAAAGAAGTGCAGAAAATTATTCTGGCAAGACCTGCGGTGGAGGCGGGAGAACGGCTGGGTTTTCTGCCGGGAGATTTACAGGAAAAAGTGGATCCATATCTGCGACCACTTTATGATGCATTGTATGACGTGCTGGGCAGAGAAAATGCTTTGCGTCTGAAAGAAAAGGAAGCCATCGAGGTGGTTCCTCTTGCGTATATGCGAGGCAGAACCCTTGACAATGCGTTTATTATTTTGGATGAAGCACAGAACACCACCAGAGAGCAGATGAAGATGTTTTTGACCAGAATGGGCTTCGGCTCAAAGGTTGTAGTCACTGGTGACGTTACGCAGATCGACTTGCCGCGGGGCAGAAAAAGCGGTCTGACAGAAGCCGAACGGGTCTTGAAGCATGTGAAAGATATTGACTTTTGCTATTTAAAGGACGTAGACGTTGTGCGCCATGAACTGGTGAAAAAAATAATTAACGCATACGATTTCTATTATAAAAAGCATCCGGAAGAAGTACAGGAATAAGCAGAGGATATAGAAGATGAAAATTTTTTTTGAAGAGGAAGGGCAAGTCGACAAACAGATTTTAGAGGCCATGGAAAAGGCAGCCGCCTATTGCCTGCACATGGAAGACATTGACGAAACGCGGAGTGAAATCAGTGTAACATTTGTAGAACCTGACGAAATCAGAACATTAAACAGAACCTATCGGGATACAGATCGGGTAACAGACGTACTTTCTTTTCCACAGTTTGAGGATTGCAATGCGCTGCCGGAAGCTGGGGAAATCTGTTTGGGCGATGTCGTCATCTGCCGAGAAAAAGCAGTGCAGCAAGCGGAAGAATTTGGGCATACATTTGAACGGGAGATTCTTTACCTGTTTACGCACAGTGTGCTGCATCTTCTGGGCTACGACCACATGGAAGAACATGAAAAAAAAGAGATGCGAGAACGAGAAGAAAGGGTCATGACTTATCTGCATAT
>CANBFZ010000290.1 GCA_947367725.1 uncultured Eubacterium sp. | reverse complement strand
GTGATAACCGAACTCTGCACCTCGACGCCATCTGCAATGGCGGCGTCTTTGATCCGCGTATTCTGCAAAATTCTACAGTCGCGCCCGATGACCGTCTGCCCTTCCAGGGTGACACACGGTCCAATGACCGTGCCCGGTCCGATGGAAACCGTTTCATCGATATACACTGTATTGATATCAACAAAATCCACCCCATTTTCCAGATGACGAATTGCAATTTGTCTGCGCATCGCTTCTTTTTCTTTATAATCCAAATAGGTCATGGCATTTCCTCTCCTGTTACTTCTCCATAATCAAATCGCCAACTTTGTAAATGTCTCCTGCACCCATGGTAATGACCAAATCGCCTGACGTTGCATTTCTCTTTACATAGTTTGCAATTTCCTCAAAGCTGTGCATATAATATACCTTTTTCTCTGGATACTGACGCTTGATTTCTTCTGCAAGTTCTCCAGAGGAAATTTTGTAAATATCCTTTTCTCTTGCCGCATAAATATCTGCAAGCACCAGCACGTCAGCTTCCTCAAAAGATGCTGCGAACTGATCAAACAGCGCCAAGGTTCTGGTATAGGTATGCGGCTGGAATAAACACCACAGTCTGCCATGCGGAATATTATGGGCCGCCGACAGCGTCGCTTTAATTTCAGTGGGATGATGTGCATAGTCATCTACCAGTCTGACGCCACGCGCCGTTGTGCCCACGATATCAAATCTTCTCTGGGTACCTCGGAATGCGCCCAGTGTTTCTATCATAATCTCCGGCGCCACACCCAACTGATGACAGCATGCGAAAGCGCCTACCGCGTTGAGAATATTGTGCTCACCCGGTACGCGCAGTCTAACAGTTCCCAGGGATGCGCCCTCATAATTGATGCAAAATACCGGCATTCCCTCACTATCAAAAGATACGTCTGCAATATGATAGGTGCAGTTTCTATTATAACCATATGTGATTGCGCCTGGAATATCGCTGATGACACGGCTGACAAATGGGTTCGCATCATAGGCAATAATTTTGCCGCCGGCAGGCACTGCCTTGGCAAACTTGTCAAAGGAGCTGACGATATGATCAATATCCTTAAAATAATCTAAGTGATCTGAATCGATATTCAAAATGACTTCGATTTTTGGTCGAAGTTCTAAAAAGCTGTCTCTGTACTCGCATGCTTCTGTAACAAAATACTGGCTGTCGCCGACTCTGACATTGCCGCCGATTTCTGCCAAATTGCCACCGACTAAAATGGTCGGATCCAGTCCAGCATTTTTTAAAATCAGAGAAACCATAGAAGTGGTGGTCGTCTTGCCGTGGGTTCCGCTGATTGCAATACTGCTCTCAAAATCGTCCATCAGTGTTCCCAGTACTTCTGCTCTGCCTGCCAGCGGAATGCCTTTCTCTCTGGCTCTGATAATCTCCGGATTTTCTTCCGCAATGGCAGCAGAATACACGATGAGGTCCGCATGTTCCACATTGGAACTCTTATGTCCGATAAAAATCTTCGCGCCTTTTTTCTGTAAATTCTCTGTCAGGTCTGATGCCTTCATATCTGAACCTGAAACCTGATAGCCTCTGGCGATTAAAATCTCTGCAATGGCGGAAAGCCCTACGCCTCCAATGCCAATGCAATGTATGTTCTGATAATCAGTCAGCTGAATCATCTGCTATTCCTCCAAATTCCAATCTATATTTACTCTATTCTCATAGTTTGACTCTTGTTTCCAAAATTATGTGAAAGTCCCGTTTTCCTGCTATGAAAAACACTCGAAGATATTATAGCATATTCCAGCCAAAAATGCTTACCATTTGACAAAAAAGTTAAAAGAATATTCCTGTAAGAAAATCTATCTTTATTCTGTCGTTTTTGCTGCCCCAAAGCATCGCATAAGCATCCTTCACATCGCTGCGCAAATCCTTCGGTCTTTCTACCAGACAACACGTCAAAATCCCCTGCTCCAGCGCTGCAGGATGCTAACATGGCGCTGCTGCAGGCAAATCAAAAAAAATCCTTGCAAAAGCGCAGATTTTGTGATAGACTCTAGTACGTTAGTTTACAGATCACTTGATTCGGGTCATGATATAGCCGAATCGTTCTGAAAAGAAACTATCTTCTCTGGAGAGAACCGAAAGGTCGCCGAAGGTTTAAGCGCACAGGTCTAAGCAGCCTGTACGTGATATCTCAGGCAAAGAGGACAGAGCCACATAGTTGAATCTACATAGCTTATGTCATCCCTCCAGAGCCGGATTTTCTAAATTCGGCTTTTATTTTGCTTGCATTTATTTTACAAGAAAGAGGAGAGGAAGAAATGAATTTTACAGAATTCCTAAAGGACATTGACGATTTCGTCTGGGGCATTCCCCTCATTGTTCTCATCATGGGCACCGGTATTCTTTTGACATGCCGGGTCAAATTACTACAGGTCAGAAAACTGGGCAAAGCCTTGAAATTCATGGTCAGCAACGAAGAAGGTGCAGAAGGCGAAGTGACCAGTTTCGGCGCATTTTGCACAGCCATGGCAGCAACCATCGGTACAGGCAATATCGTAGGTGTCGCGACTGCGGTTGTCGCAGGCGGTCCCGGCGCTCTGTTCTGGATGGTCGTTGCAGCGTTTTTCGGTATGGCTACCAAGTATTCCGAAGGGGTACTCGCCATCAAGTACCGGACCATCGATAGCGACGGTCATGCGCTGGGCGGCCCATTCTACTACATTGAAAAAGGTATGGGTACCAAATGGAAATGGCTCGCCAAGATGTTTGCCGTATTTGGTATCGGTGCAGGCCTTCTGGGAATCGGCACCATTACACAGGTCAACGGCATCGCATCTGCCGTCAAAAACTTCGCTGACCCTAACAGCCAGCATACCGTGACACTCTTCGGAAATGTATATTCCATCGCAGTCGTCGCAACTGCAGTTATCGTAGCAGTCGCAACTGCTCTGGTGGTGATTGGCGGTATCAAGCGCATTTCCAGCGTCACCACTATCATCGTACCATTTATGGCAGTTACCTATATCGTAGTATGCCTTGCGATTATTCTTTACAATATTAAAGCATTTCCGGCAGCAATCGTTACCATCGTCCAGTCTGCATTCGGCGTGAAAGCAGTGGCTGGCGGCGCCCTTGGCGCTATGATGGTTGCCATGCAGAAAGGTGTTGCCAGAGGCATTTTCTCCAATGAAGCAGGTCTTGGAAGCGCACCAATTGCAGCCGCGGCAGCACAGACAAAGACCAGCGTAAGACAGGGGCTCATTTCCATGACCGGCACCTTTATTGATACCATCGTCATCTGTACTATGACTGGTACCACCC
>CANBFZ010000289.1 GCA_947367725.1 uncultured Eubacterium sp. | reverse complement strand
AGGCGATATGATCTCCAAAGATATCTTCCAGGTTCTTTTTGATAAATTCTATTGCGTTCGGATTGCTGGAAGTTCTGTAAATAATAAGGACTTGTTTTGTTTGTTGCATGGGGCACCTCGTTGGGTTATAAAAAGAAACGACAATTTACTATAGATTAGTATAACGTAAATCACGAAAAAAAGAAAGAGAAAATGCAAGGAAATATGATTTAATAGGATTATAACCTGAGAATAGAGAAAGAAGGATGACGACAAAAGGGAGAAAATAGGGGAAGTTTTAAATTTCTTGCTGATGCGGAAATTTTGGCATATATATTGCGCTTGTTAAAAAATATCCAAAGTATAAGGAGAAAAAACAAATGGACAAAAAAATTGGCGTATTAGGTGGTATGGGTCCGATGGCGTCGCAGCTTTTTTATAAACTGGTAACAGAAAAAACTGCGGCGGCTTGCGACCAGGATCATGTCAGAATGATAATTTACAGTGATGCATCTATGCCGGATCGAACCGGTGCGATCTTAAGCGGAGCCTATGATAAAGTGTACACGCAGCTTTTGGCAGACGCCAAAGAATTAGAAGCGTGTGGCTGCGATGCAATTTGCATTACCTGCAACACAGCCCATTTCTTCGGAGAAATGATGGTAGAAGAGCTGCACGTACCTTTGATTCACATGATCAAAGAAACGGTAGCGGCCATCGCATCGCAAACACCTGGTGCAAAAGTGGCAGTGCTGGCGACAGATGGAACCATAAAGACAGGTCTGTATCAGAAACATATGGAAGCCGCAGGTCTTTCTGCGTATACACCCGATGAAGACATACAGAAAGAAGTGATGCATCAGATTTATGATCGAATCAAAAGCGGGCTTTCCTGGGATGCAGCATCGTGGGATCGGATTGAAGAAGCGGTGAAAGGGGCAGGTTGTCAGAAAGCGATTATGGCCTGCACAGAACTGTCTGTCATAAAAGCCGATCACGGTTTGTCGAACTTTTATGTAGATCCGATGGAAGTCCTTGCCGAAAAGGTAATTTTATTTAGCGGAAGAAGCATAAAATAAGATGAAATAGGATTTATATAATAATATAACGCATTTTTTGATGGTAAAGTGTTAGAAAATCGTTAGAAATGTGTTGTACTTGCAAAGTGGCAGATTGGCACAGAAATTGCTGGTTATTATAGATGCAATAATGTTTCAGACTATTTTTACAAGTTTGATGAAAAATACAGACATGCAAAGGATAGACCATGAAGAGAACGATAGAAGAATTAAAACAATATTTAGAAACCCTTTTTGAAAAGAGCGGCTATGCGGGCATGGCAGTTTCTCTGCGCGGCCCCAGCGGCGTCATCTTTGAAAGTGGATTCGGATACAGAAATCGGGAGAAGAGCCTGGCGCCAGATGAAAATACAGTCTTTGGCATTGCATCTATGAGCAAATCCATGACCGCGCTGGCATGCTGCATCCTTCATGCTGAGGGGAAATTGTGCTTAGACGATCCGATTACAAAGTATTTTCCAGATTTACATATTCCTGGTGCACCAGATGAATGCGTTACATTGAAAACCATTGCGATGCATCGAGCAGGGCTTCCGCCGCTTCCGCCGCTGGAATGGTCCATCGCCATGAACAGTGCAGAAGAAGATAATGATTGGTATCGTCATATGGTGAAGACGGCGCCAAACAAAATGGAAACCATTGCACAGGTGGTTGCATTTCTGGCACAGGGCAACTACAGAGTACTGGGTGCGCCGGGTGAATTTATGAGTTATTCCAATGATGGATATGCACTTTTATCCTATGTAGTAGATATGGCAGCGGGTATAACGCTGGAGGAATTTTTAGAGCAGCGCGTATTTCGGCCCCTGGGCATGCAGCGTTCCGTGTTAGACCTGGATTGCAGTGAGGCAAAGAAACTGGCAGGGGATAATATCACCAGTCTCTTTGAAATGGATTATGAAACCGGCGCACTCTATTGTGATGATAACTGGTCTGTGCTTCCACCGTTTCGGGGCTGTGCCTGTGTGAAATCCACTGCCAGCGATATGACCAGATACTATAAGATGCTGGCAGATTACGGTATGTGGGAAGGAAAACAGGTGATCCCAAAAGAAGCAGTAGAGTTGATGATAGGAAGGGAATTCCCGCTTCGAAAAGAACCGTTCTACTGTCTGGGCCTCACGAAGAACTTGATTGCCGGTATGGCGATCTGTCAGCATACAGGAGGTTTGCACGGCGTATCTTCCATGGGCGGTTTTACGGAAAGCGGCTACAGTGCAGCCGTGCTTTGCAACCAGGGTGACGTCGATGCAGAACAGTTCTTGTGGGTGCTGTATAATTTTGTATTGGATCTTCCGCTGGACACCAGACACGACTGGGCGGTGCCTACCGGCGAGACGTTCAGCAGACCGGAAATGCTCTGCGGCGATTTTCTCTCCGAAGAAGGACTGCCAGCGCATACGGTAGTTACCCTCGAAGATGGTGTTCTGAAAGCAGATTACAATGGCACCAAAACGCTGTTAAAATACTGCGGCGGCTTGGCATTTGCTGCCGTTTCTGAAGAGAATCCGCAGCGGCGGGTCAGCTCGTTCCGTTTTTTCCTGCGAGACGGCAAAGCCTGGGCGGTCAGATGTTATAACAGAATGTATCAGAGAGTATAAGCGAATTTATATTATTTATATTAGCAGCAAAATAAAGAAGGGAGATGTAATTATCAGAAATTATGCTATCAAAAGACTGCTGCAGGGACTGTTGCTGGTCATCTGCGTTTCCTTCCTGGTATTCAGTTTAATGTATATGATGCCGGGCGATCCTGTGGATATGGTCGTTGACCGTAAGGTATCGGAGGAAAGAAAAGCGGAAATCGCCCATGAGATGGGTTACGATCTGCCATTTTTTACCCAGTATAAGAACTGGTCGCAGGACGTGCTCCATGGAGATTTCGGTACATCCACCAGATATAAATGTGATGTATGGGACTTAATGAAACAGAGGATTCCGTACAGTTTGACCCTGTGTGTCTGGTCACTGATTTTAGAACTTGTTATCGCCTTGCCTCTCGGGCTTTTATGCGCGGTAAAGAAAGACGGATTTTTTGACCGATTTACGGTCAACTTTTCGCTCCTTTTGACTGCGGTGCCATCATTCTGGCTTGCAGCACTGTTTATCTTATTCTTCAGCGTTAAGCTTGGGGTGCTGCCAATCAGCGGATATGCCCAGCCTGCAAACTGGGTGCTTCCTATTGCAGTCACTGTACTGACTGGAATGGGGGGGACGCTCCGTATTACAAAAACAGAGGTGTTGGAAGTATTTAA
>CANBFZ010000288.1 GCA_947367725.1 uncultured Eubacterium sp. | reverse complement strand
AACCGGATATGGCTTACTTTGAATGGATCCACGAAATGAAGCTGATCGTTGACCTGATCAACGAAGGCGGTTTCGATAAGATGAGATATTCCATCTCCAACACTGCGGAATACGGTGATTATAGAACCGGCAGAAGACTGATTACAGACGAAACCAGAAAAGAAATGAAAAACGTTCTGAGAGAAATCCAGGACGGCACCTTCGCAAGCGAATTCATTCAGGAATTCAATGCCGGCGGCAAGGCTAGATTCCTGGCTACCAGAAAGATGGAAGCTTCCCATCTGCTGTGCAAAGTTGGCGCTGAGCTTCGCGCTATGATGAGCTGGTTAAAGAAATAACTCGTAAATAAAAAGTGAGGTTATAGTTATTATGGCAAGAAGAAGTGATAACGTAACCAAAGGCGTAGAAAAGGCTCCGATGCGAAGCCTTTTTTATGCTATGGGTTACACAAAGGAAGAATTGGAACGTCCGCTGATCGGCGTTGTTTCCGCCCATAGTGAAATTGTTCCCGGTCATATGCATTTAGATAAGGTGACGGAAGCAGTGAAAGCCGGCGTTAGAATGGCTGGCGGCACGCCAATTATGGTGCCGGCCATCGGCGTCTGCGATGGAATTGCCATGGGTCATATCGGTATGAAATATTCTCTGGCAAGCCGTGAACTGATTGCGGACAGTGTAGAAACCATGGTCAATGCCCACCAGTTTGACGGACTGGTGCTGGTGCCTAACTGTGATAAAATTGTACCAGGTATGCTGATGGGCGCGTTGCGCTTAAATATTCCCACGGTGGTCTGCTCCGGCGGACCGATGATGAGCGGTCTTGTGGGTGGCGTAGAAACGTCTCTTTCTAAGATGTTTGAAGCAGTAGGGGCGCGCAAGGCAGATATTATCGACGATGACGGTTTGCTGGAATTTGAGCAGAACACCTGCCCAGGATGTGGCTCCTGCTCCGGCATGTATACGGCAAACAGCATGAACTGTCTGTGCGAAGCCCTTGGCATTGCGCTTCCTGGAAACGGTACAGTTCCGGCTGTACACAGCGGCAGAATGATGATTGCAAAGCACGCAGGCATGGCAATCATGAACCTGGTTGAAAAAGATATTAAGGCCAGAGATATTGTAAACGAAAAGGCAATCAGAAACGCTCTTGCCTGCGATATGGCGCTGGGCTGTTCCTCTAACAGTGTCCTGCATCTTCTGGCAATTGCCCACGAAGCAGGCGTAGCATTGAATCTGGAACTGTTCAACGAGATGAGTGCAAAAACGCCGAACCTTTGTCATCTGGCGCCGGCTGGCGGCACGCACATGCATGACTTGAACAATGCTGGCGGCGTACAGGCGGTACTTGCTGAGCTTGACAAAAAAGGTCTGATCGATACGTCGCTCATCACTGCTAACGGAAAAACGGTCGGCGAGAATATTGCTGGAAAAGGTACGTTAGACACAAATGCCATGCGTCCGTCAGACGATCCGTATAGTGAAACCGGTGGTCTGGCTATTTTGTGGGGTAATATCGCAAAAGATGGCTGTGTTGTCAAAAAGAGCGCTGTTGCGCCGGAAATGCTGACCCACAGTGGTCCTGCCAGAGTCTTTGACTGCGAGGAAGATGCCATTGACGCGATTTACAACGGAAAAATCGTGGATGGCGATGTCGTTGTGATTCGTTACGAAGGTCCAAAGGGCGGTCCAGGTATGCGTGAGATGCTCAATCCGACCAGCGCCCTTGCCGGAATGAAGCTGGATAAGACCGTCGCGCTGATCACAGATGGTAGATTCAGCGGTGCAAGCAGAGGCGCGTCCATCGGACACGTTTGTCCAGAAGCTGCCAGCGGCGGCGAAATCGGACTGCTTAAGGAAGGCGATATCATCGAAATCGATATTCCAAACTCCAGTGTCAATGCGAAAGTTTCAGAGGAAGAATTCGCAAAGAGAAGAGAAGCCTACGAACCACGTGAGCCAAACGTAAAGAGCGGCTGGCTGTACAGGTATTCCAAAATGGTCGCCCCATCCAACAAGGGCGCGGTTATGGGAGACCTAACCTGATTTAGCAAGGTGCGAAGCACCGCAGGGAAATCATTGGTAGGTCCCCCGCGAGGAGTTCCCAAGATGCCGAGGTGAAGCCGAAGGTAGATTGGAAGAACTCTACGGCGAGCCTAACCTGATTTAGCAAGGTGCGAAGCACCGCAGGGAAATCATTGGTAGGTCCCCCGTCAGGAGTTCCCAAGATGCCGAGGTGAAGCCGAAGGTAGATTGGAAGAACGCATGCGGCGAGAGCGCCTAACCTGATTTAGCAAGGTGTACAATACTAAATTTTAACTGTTTCTGCAGACTGGTTACAACAGTTTGCAGAAGCAGTTTTTTCTTGCGGTGAGCGGTATAAAGGAGTATAATATTTTCTGTAGACTTTTTGGAAAGGAATAATCCAGTATGTTGACGTTAGATAAATTTGAAGAAGCAGTAGAGGTTGTTCAGAAAGTAGCAGCGCAGACTAAGCTGACCTATAGCGAATATTTTAGTGAACAGACCGGGAATAAAGTATATCTGAAGCCGGAGAATACACAGGTGACCGGCGCATACAAAATTCGCGGCGCATATTATAAAATCAGCACATTATCAGATGAAGAGCGTGAGAGGGGATTGATTACTGCATCCGCAGGGAATCACGCTCAAGGGGTCGCTTATGCAGCAAAAGCTTATGGCTGTAAGGCTGTCATTGTAATGCCGACCACAACACCTTTGATGAAAGTGAACCGTACAAAGAGTTATGGCGCAGAAGTGGTTTTATATGGGGATGTTTTTGATGAAGCTTCGGCGCACGCACAGAAATTAGCAGAAGAAAACGGATATACCTATATTCCGCCTTTTGATGATTTGGCTGTTGCAACAGGTCAGGGCACCATCGCGATGGAAATCATTAAAGAGTTGCCGCTGGTAGACTATATTCTTGTTCCTGTTGGCGGCGGTGGACTAGCGACCGGTGTTTCGACTCTCGCCAAAATGCTCAATCCGAAAATCAAGGTGATTGCGGTAGAACCTGCTGGTGCAAACTGCCTGCAGGCATCCTTACAGGCTGGCGAGCCAGTTACTTTGCCGCAGATTAATACCATTGCAGATGGTACCGCAGTAAAAACACCAGGTACGGTTATTTTCCCTTATCTGAAAGAAAATATTGATGATGTGATTACAGTAGAAGATGATGAACTGGTGGTTGCTTTTTTGGATATGGTAGAAAACCACAAGATGGTGGTAGAAAACTCTGGACTTTTGACGGTAGCGGCATTAAAGCATTTAGGCGTAAAAGGAAAGAAAGTCGTATCGATTCTCA
>CANBFZ010000287.1 GCA_947367725.1 uncultured Eubacterium sp. | reverse complement strand
CAGAACCGACATGACCCGCAATATTGGCAGCAATATGTACTCGACCTTCACAGCTTCCTACCAGCGCAAGATCTTCGCATCTGGCATCAAGCCCCTCTGTAAACACTGGTGTAAATGGTGCCACTGCAAGCTGCGCCGGATTGACACCGAGGAAGATATGGCTCATCGTTGTGTTGCCCACTACCACATACTGATAAATATTCTCTGTCTTAAATCCATGTTCTGCCGCAAAACCTTCCACTGCTTTGTTAATGCAGTCGATGATGACATCGTGAATCACATCCAAATTTCCTGCCTGCTCCATCACAAAGGTGATTCTGGAAATGACGTCCGCACCATAGGCGCCCTGCGGATTGGTAGAAGCTGACACATCCAGCATTTCTCCCGTCTGTACATTCCAAAGCATGACAACTGCTGTTGTGGTTCCGATATCCACTGCAACACCATAATTTTCAGAAGTTGTATCACCAGCTTCCAAGTCGATGATTTCATCTCCTCTGATTGTCACAGTGATCAGGCTGCCTACCTGCAAAACCTCTGGAATTTTCTTTGTTACATCAAAAGTACAGCGCAGGCTTTCATAACCCAGTGCATCGGCAATCCGCTCCGCATCGCTTCTCTGATCTTTAATGCTGGATTCCGGCACCTCCACACAGTGCTTTTCTACCTGTGCGACCTTTTCAAATCCTTCCGGCAGATGAATCAGTTTCTTCTTTCTAGAAGCGGTCGTTTCAGATTCTGGCATTTCAATCACCATGCCATCTGATACCGGATGACAGCAAGCCAGTCGCCAGCCTGCTTCTATTTCGTTTTCTGTCAGTTTATGGTGGTGATCATTGACCACCGTCATATCCCCTTCCAGTACCTTGACTTTACATTTACCGCAAGTTCCCATACCTGCGCAATTTCCGTCTATATTTACACCAGCCTTTACTGCTGCCTGCAGTATTGTTTCACCAGCGTTTGCTTCCCATGTTATGTTCTGTGGTAAAAATGTAATTTTCATGGTTTCTCCTTTCTCGGCTCTCTTACTTCTCTGCTCTGACTGCGCAAAATTGACAGCCCGAAACATTACCTCTGCACTGCATACATTCCGGCTCCGCTTTGACCCCCGGCTGATTCAATACCAGATAAAGCCCTGCGCAGGTCTTCTGCGGAATCATCAGTCCACTGTCCTTTACCCAAACTCCAATGGCATCTGCATCCAGCACCTGGAAAAAATTTTTAGATGCAATGACCGGCATACCAAAGTAACCTGGTCCAAATTCATCAGACAAGTACAACGTCTTGTCAGGAAATCTTTCTTTCAAGTCTGCATTCAGTTTTTCTTTCAGTATCTCAATGCCCGCATCCACATAATTCGTGCCCCAAATATCGGCATACAAAAAATCCATAATATCTTCTTCGCTGGAAAAAAGGCATTCTCCCACTGTCAGCATATAAAAGTAGACACCTTCCACCCATTCTGCCGGAATCTGGTCAAAATAGTTGCAATAAATCTCTACGCCCTCTGCTTTCACTTTCCCTTCTGAAAACGCCTCACTGCCATAAAAGGATACCAGGGCATTGATATCAATTCCGCCGATCCCTTTCTCTCTGACTGCAAGACCCATTTTCATCATCCGCTGGTGCTTTTCCCTTTCTAAATTGAAACCGCACGTTTTGATAAATCTCTGTTCCGCCAAAGGAAACGCTTGCTGCTCTGCAATGGATATTTTTTGATTCTTCATCATTCGCCTCATAAAATAAGAACCCCACCCTTCCTCGAAGCAAAAGCTTCGGGTGGGTACCCGGGAACCTTGTTGTCCCCTGACAATAAAAACCCCACCCTTCCTCGAAGCAAAGCTTCGGGTGGGTACCCGGGAACCTTGTTGTCCCCTGACAATAAAGGTGGTAGACCACCGGCCTACCACCTTATCCAATCATTCAAAGTGATTTATTTCTTTAATTTAGCCTGTGCTTCTTTTACAGATGCAACCAACTCATCCTTGGAAGGAATGATGGAGATGTACTTCTGCTCACCGTTGATGCACATAGTAGGCAGGTTAGCAATACCCATCTTTCTGGTTCTTGCGATATCATCCTTAATGAAGTATTTGTATACTCTGTATTCAGCCATATCCTTCAGATCATCCCAGTTGTCTTCTACAGATGCCAGCATGTAAGTACAAGCTGCGCACTGTTCAGGGTCAAGCAGGAACAGTTCGATCAGAACCTTATCCAGGTTTTCGTAATCAGGAATTTCGATGTTGGAATCATCGATGACAGTTTCGTAGTTCTTAATCAACTCTCTTGTGCTGTCAGGATTCTTTACTGCCTGCGCGCAAGCGATTGTGTTTTCAATCGGTGTATCATAAGGCATGTCACATCCTGGTGCGATAATCAGGTTCTTGTGGTTTTCGATGGAGTCAATCAGGTCGATTACACCCTTCATGTTGTCTTCCTGATTACCGTGCAGCATCGTAGTAGTCAGTGGAATGTTACCACCCATTACGATGTTGTACTGGTCAGTAATTTTCTTTGCTTCTGCCAGATTTACGTTTTCGTCTACGGAAACGCCGTCTGGTCCCATCTTGCACATTACTTCAATCTGCTTGGTTGCATTACCGCATACGAAGAAGGAGGAGAATGCACCTCTGGATCTTACATAGTCAAATACTGCCTTGAATCCTTCGGACAGCATTTTTTCAATGTGCTTCGGAGATACCTGGGATACCAGCGGGTCAACCACTGCGATAACGTCCATGCCAGCATCAATATACATTTTGGACATTGCAATTGCAACTTCTGCACAGTAGTTTACCAGTTCCTTTACATAGTTAGAATCGGATACCATATCCATGAAGATATCAGTACCGCGCAGGTGAGAAGCTAATGTGAACGGTCCGCAAATCAAACCGTACAGTGCAGTGTCTTCACCGATTGCTTCTTTAACTCTTCTCATTGCAGACAGAATCATAGGCAGTCTGCCGTCATTTTCTGTCGGAATCTTGCATTTGCAAGGGATTGTCTTTTCTGCGGACAGCGGATGGCTCTTTACTGATGGCGGATTGTTCTCAGCCCACATTAAATCGCACCCTAAAATCTCTGCCTCTACCTGCAGGTCAAAGATAATAGGAAGACCGTCAGGAATATATAATTTATTTGCTTCTAATAAGCATTCTACCAGTTTATCTTCATCTCTTAATACTTCTTCTGCAGTGTAGCCTTTCAGCTTACCAACGTGAACACCTGCAAAAGGCACCCAAGGAAGTTCCTTGGTTTCTTCGTGTCTCAGTGTCTGAAAAATAAGTTCTTTGCCCATTTTCTGTTCCTCCACATTTACGATTTTTTCTC
>CANBFZ010000286.1 GCA_947367725.1 uncultured Eubacterium sp. | reverse complement strand
AGCTTTCCCTGATGGAGCAAAAGTGCTCTGCTGATGAAGTGATCTACTTCCGCAAGGAGGTGGGTGGACAAGAGTACGGTTTCCTCTGGTTCCAAAATCCCCAGAAGCACTTTATAAAAATCTTCCCGATTAAACACGTCATTGCCGGAAAAGGGTTCATCCATGAGAATGTACTCTGCGCCTTGCGATAATGCTAAAATGACTTCAAACTGGTTCTGCTGTCCTACGGAAAAGGTTTGCAGTTTTTTGTCCTCCGGCAGTTCAAAGAAGTCCATTAGCGCCGCAAAGCGCTTTTGGCGGAAGGACGGGAAGTGCATTTCGTAGAATTCCCGGTGGCTTTTCGGACTCAGCGCAGGAAAGAAAGAGTGCTCACAGGTTGCAAAGGAAAGTTTGTCGATGTTTCTGTGTGTAATGGGCATGCCGTCCAGGGTGATGTCGCCCTTGTAAGTATAAAAGCCCAGCAGGCACTTCATCAGAGTGGTTTTCCCGGCACCGTTTTCCCCAAAGAGACCGATGATTTCTCCCTTGGGAATGGTGAGAGAAACATCTGCCAGCGCTTCTTTTTTTCCATAGGATTTGGATACGTGTTTCAGTTCAATCATAATAAAGTCCTCCAATTTTCGCAAAGCAGCTGCCACTGCCCTTTATTTAGGGCGGTGTCAGGGACTGCAATATGGTAAATGGCAAAGAGCAGAATTGTTGCAGCAAAGGCTGCTGCCGCTGTGAACACTACGGAAAGAAGGGGCAGGCAGATACAGCGTTTTAATAGTTCACCCCGCTGCGGCAGCCGCTTCATCAGGTAGATGCTCTTAGATATTTTAAAGTGATAATTGTAATGGTAAAAACTCCACGGAATTGCGATAAACGCCAGAATTAGAAATCCTGTCAGGCAGTCTTTGCAGAGGTCCGAGAAGTTTGCCATGACAGCACCGGCAAGGAGCTGATGGGGTTTTTCCTGTGCGTACAGCGCGCTTTTTTCCGTGAAAAAATAGGCACTGAAGCGAAAAATCTGATAGACGAGACAGCAGAAAACGCCTGTAAAATACCAGAACAGTTCCTCACTGACGGAAAGTCCTGCGGGTATGCAGCGGTCAAGTCTATGCAGGAAGGGAGCGAATTTTTTCGTTTTGTTGCATGGTTTCATCGTAGTCATCTCCTTCGATATGCGTAGTAGGCACCTGCAGCCAGGACAGCAGAAACAGGAGCAGTGCGTTTACAAGAAATTGCAGCGGGCGCCCATAAGGGAATAGGATGGACAAAAAGGTTGCCCCATGAAATGCCATAAAGATGGTCTGCTGAGAGTTTGGAAAAGGAAATTTTTCCATATAAATTCTGCAGAAAATCCATGCGGTAAAAATTTGTGCGGCGATAAAAAGAATATAGCAGGATGCGTTGAAAAGCCCGTGAATCAGGCGCAGTTTTCGACGGCTTACGCGAAGACGGCGCAGGGTGTACAGAGATCCGCTGTTTTTGCTGCCGCCGCTGGCATAGGTACACAGCGAAACCTGTGTAAAAATGATAAGTATGGGAGCAATTAGAGCCGACGACATCACTTCATTCAGTATACTGGGCAGAGAAGCAGGTTCGGTCATAGTCTGAAGGCGATAAAAGAACATGCCTGCTTCGACCGCGATAATGGCGGCAATCGAAATCAGTACCTTATGCAGTGTAAGCCTTGCAATTAAGGCGAAAACAGAAGTAAAATTTCTCATATCAGACACCTCTTTTCGGATTATTTAGAGCCGGGTCTTTCCATGTGGCTTCAATTAAGGAAAGGGCTTCATCGCAGGTGATACCGGTTTGTTTGAGATTTTGCACCATCATCTCAATGTCTTTTGCAATGAGAGCAGTGCGCAGCTTTTTCTTTAGGCTTTTGCTGCAGGTTACGTAGCTTTTGGCACCGCTTCTGGATTCGATAACGCCAGCTTCTTCCAAAGCGCGGTAAGCCTTTTGTACCGTATTGGGGTTGACGCCCAATGTCGCTGAAAGTACTCTGCGAGAAGGAAGTTCCTCTCCATCTGTGATGGAGCCCGAGGCTATGCCCCGTTCGATGAACGCAATCATCTGCAGATAGATCGGACTTCCATCCCGAATGGTAAAAGTCTCAAATGATATCATAGTCACCACCTCCTTACTGCAAAATGGAAAATAGATGAGAACTGTATGATTTGTATAATACAGTTTGATTAACTGTATTATATACGTAGTACGGTTTGCTGTCAAGCGGAAAATGTACTGGGCATAAAATAAAGTCATGAAATAATTGCTGCAGCAAGTCACGTGAAAGCGGACTTCTATTTTTAGAAACGCTTTATTCATCATCTGCCTATTTCCATCTGCAGGTTCCTGTGCTAAAATAGCAACAGAGCAATTATGTGAAAGACATAAAATCAATGGGAGGAAATGAAATGGAATACTTTTTTAGCCATATCGGATATATCGTTGTTGTAGCTGTGATCCTGGGGCTGGTGGGCTTTGCTACCGTTGTCATGGCGTCAAAGAACGAAGCGGAGCGGGATATTAACGAGGAGAAATGCAACTTCCACTGCGGAAGCTGTCCCAACACTGAAATTTGTCACAAAGAAGGAAAGAAGACCGATGTTTTATAGTCCTACGCAGTGGATGTTTCTTTTCTTTGTTTATTGCTTTTTAGGCTGGGTTTGGGAAACCGCATATGTGTCCATTAGAACCGGACATTTGAAAACAGAGGATTTATGCACGGACCGTTTTTACCGATTTACGGCAGTGGCGCCATTGTGATTCTTCTTGCAACTTTGGGCGTGCGGGATAATCTGCCGCTAATTTATCTGTTTGGCATGATCAGCGCTACGATTTTGGAATACTGCACCGGTGCTGCCATGCAGAAACTTTTTGGCGTGCGTTACTGGGACTATTCCAGCCACCGAATGAACCTCAACGGGCATATCTGTCTCTTTGTGTCGTTGGCATGGGGTGGTTTTTCAGTTTTGCTGGTAAAAGTACTGCATCCGCCGATTGAAGAACTGGCGCAGATTCGAGAAGTCGTGAAACGATAAGTCTGCTTCTGACACAAAAGTGGAAATTGAGAAGATTTGGTCACCCGCATATTGGCGTGTATAGACTGTCCGGAAAGATCATTGACTGGACAGTCTTTTGTATGTAAAAAAATACAGGAAAAAGAAAAAATTAGGGTTGATTTAATACTTTAATGTGATAAAATGATAAAGTAAATGAGAGGGCGCGGAAAGGAGCTTACAAGCGAGCAATGAAAATTAGCAGAAATCTGATGAAAAGTGATGAGCGTGCAACGTTTGAACTGCGGAACTTGTATCAGAAATACGGGTATAGACAGTTCAAGATGGGCAAGTT
>CANBFZ010000285.1 GCA_947367725.1 uncultured Eubacterium sp. | reverse complement strand
TTTCAAATCCTCAAAACTTCTAACGTCGTTTCTGAAAATCACCGGCGGCGCATCTTCACGCGGGTCTCTTGCCGGTTTCTTCATTTCTGCAATGATATCGCTTAAGGTCATCTCACCGATGCCTAACTCTTCCGCCATTTTTTTGACACTTTCTGCGGGCTTCTTTGCCGGATACGCCTGGAAAATTTTTTCATCGATATTTTTTGCACCACCATGTAAAATTTCCTCTTTGGTGATGCCGATTTTATGCATCATTTCTTCCGCAGCTTTGTAAGACTCTGGATGCACGGAAGTGCTGTCAAGGGGCTCGCTGCCATCGGCAATCCGCATGAATCCAGCGCACTGCTTAAACGCTTTTTCGCCCAGTTTGGACACTTTCATCAGCTCTTTCCGATTTTTAAATCTGCCGTTTTCTTCTCGGTACGCGACAATATTTTTGGCAATGCCCATATTGACGCCTGCGATGTAAGAAAGCAACGACGGCGACGCCGTATTCAGATCTACGCCAACTCTGTTCACGCAGTCTTCTACCACATTGGTAAGGGCCGTATCCAGCTGTTTCTGGTTGATATCATGCTGATACTGCCCGACGCCGATATGCTTCGGATCAATTTTTACCAGTTCTGCCAGAGGATCCTGCAGTCGTCTGCCCAGAGACATGGCGCCTCTGGTGGTTACATCCAAATCGGGATATTCTTCTGTCGCCAATTTCGATGCGGAGTATACGGAAGCGCCCGCCTCGTTGACGATGGTATACTGAATGTCATAATCGTGCTTTTTCAGGAAATTGGCGACCACTTCCTCTGTCTCTCTGGATGCGGTGCCGTTTCCGATGACGATAATATCTGTTCCAAACTTATTAATAATCTTTTCCAGCGTACGTTCTGTGCCCGCCACATCGTTTTTGGGCTGGGTCGGATAGATGGTCGTATACGCTTTCAGCTTTCCGGTTTCGTCCAGCACCGCAACTTTACAGCCAGTTCTATAGCCCGGGTCGATGGAAATGATTTTCTTTCCTTTGACAGGCGGCACCATCAAAAGCTTTTCTGTGTTTTTCGCAAAGACTTTGACAGCCTCAGTTTCTGCCCGTTCCGTTAGGATATTGCGCATTTCTCGCTCAACAGACGGCGCAATCAAACGCTTATATGCGTCTGTAATGGTATCCTCCAAAAGGTCAGCAAAAATAGATTTGCCGCGAATGATTTGCTTTGCAATCAGACTGGTAATTTCTTCGCTGTCAATGGCAACCTTTACTTTCAGCTTCTTTTCCTTCTCACCCCGGTTTACTGCCAACACCCGGTGGTTCGGCATCTTTGCAATGGCTTCGCTGCTGCCATAGTACATATCGTAAACGGTCTTTTCCTCAGGATCTACAGCCTCTGTTGCAATCTGCCCTTTGGCAAAAGTTTTTTCCCGAATTGCCTTAGTCAAATCCGCGTCGTCTGCAATCATCTCTGCAATGATATCCATAGCACCCTGCATTGCATCCTCTGCCGTTGCCACTTCTTTCTCAGGATTGATAAACTCCGCCGCAAAGTCCAAAGGGTTTCCTTCTTTTTTCTGCTGCGCATAAAACAGCATTGCAAGAGGCTCCAGCCCTCTTTCCTTTGCTTTGGACGCTCTGGTGGCTTTTTTCTGTTTGTACGGTTTATATAAGTCCTCCACACGCTGTAAAACCTCAGCCTTTTCGATTTCGGCTTTCAGTTCCTCCGTCAGTTTTCCCTGCTCATCAATGAGGCGGATCACTTCCTCCTTGCGCGCTTCTAAATTACGCAGATACTGCAGTCTTTCGTCCATATCACGAAGGGTCACGTCCGTCAGACCGCCGGTGACTTCTTTTCTGTAGCGGGCGATAAACGGAATGGTATTGCCTTCGTCAATGAGTGCGACCGTGCTCTCTACCTGTGCAGTTTTGACTTTAAATTCACTTGCTAATGTTTCGATGATGTTCATATTAGTTGTCGTCCCTCTGTTTCAGTTTTTCGTTGATAAAATAGTCGATATCGCCGTCCATCACAGCGCCCACGTTGCCCACTTCTGCACCGGTTCTGTGGTCTTTGACCATAGTATAAGGCTGAAACACATAAGAGCGAATCTGCGATCCCCAGGTAATCAGGGAAAAATCCCCCTTCAGTTCCTTCAGGTTCTCCTTGTGTTCCTGTTCTTTCAGCTCCATCAGTTTAGAAGCGAGAATTTTCATCGCCATCTCCTTGTTCTGGTGCTGGCTTCGCTCATTCTGACAGGTTACCACGATGTGGGTCGGCAGGTGGGTAATTCTGATTGCGGAATCGGTCTTATTGACATGTTGTCCGCCTGCGCCGCTGCTTCTGTAAGTATCAATGCGCAAATCTTCCGGGTCAATTTCCACGGTCATATCATCCTCGATTTCCGGCATGACTTCCAGCGCCGCAAAAGACGTCTGCCGCTTTCCCGCCGCGTTAAACGGAGAGATTCGCACAAGCCGATGTACGCCTTTTTCGTTTTTCAGATAGCCATAAGCGTTTTCACCCTCAATAATCAGGGTTGCGCTCTTGATGCCCGCTTCGGTATCGTCCTGCATGTCTACCAGCGTAACCTTGTACCCCTTCTTTTCTGCCCACCGCACATACATCCGATAAAGCATCTGCGCCCAGTCCATGGCGTCTACCCCACCGGTACCTGCATGGACAGAAATGATGGCGTTGTTGTGGTCATACTTGCCGGAAAGCAGCGTATCCAGTTTCAGGGTTTCCAGTTCTTTCTGCAGATGCCCGAAACTTTCTACAATCGCATCCGCTTCTGCTTCGTCTTCCATTTCTTCTGCCAGTTCCATCAGCTCTTCCATATCGTCAAAGCCTTTTTCCAGGGACTCGTATTTTTCTATTTTAGTTTCTAAACTTTTCTTTTTCTTTAGTACTGTCTGTGCAGTTTCCGGATTGTTCCAAAAATCCGGGTTTTCTGTCTGCTGGTTCAGTGTTTCTAATTGTTTCCTAAGACCCGCCAGGTCAAAGGGACTCACCTACCTCTTTGAGATTCGCCTTTGCAATCGGCAGGTCAGATTTCATCTGATCAAATTGAATCATCGTATCACTTCCTTTACTGTTAAATTCGTATCTTTATATTTTAGCATAGAACTGCTTTTCTGTAAAAACTTTTTCCATTGGAATATCCCAGCGTTCTGCTGGTACCGCTGCGACTCTCTGCACTTCAAAAGCAGCTGCGATTACGACTGCCCGGGTACATTTCAGCAGAAACCGATCATAGTAGCCTGTGCCCATCCCTAAGCGATTGCATTGCGCATCAAAAGCGGTGCAGGGACAAATGATTAAATCAATTTCCGTGGGTGCAATTTCTCTGGAAAGTTCTCGCACAGGTTCCAAAATTCCATAGGCACCCG
>CANBFZ010000284.1 GCA_947367725.1 uncultured Eubacterium sp. | reverse complement strand
GCTTAGGATATTTATTAGCCAAGTATTTTCGTTTAGGGCTGATAGGGGTATGGTGTGCTTACGCATTTGATGTGGCAGTTCGCGGGATTTTGCTATTGGTAAGATTTCAAAAGGGGAAATGGCAAAAAATAAGTTTATAAACAGCAGGGCGTGCTATCACGCTCGCACATTGTCCAGAAAGGGGGAGACTGCAAAGAAGCATACAAGGAACATATCGAGCACACGTGTAACGCTTTTTGCAGCCTAGTCATACGCTATGCAGCAATCAACGCATGGCCGGGACAAGCGGCGACAAAGGCAAATATCCTTTGCGTTCTCAAAGAAAAAAAGTTCTACGCATGCAGAAGGGTGCTGCTATGCACACACAGCAGTACAGCATAAAGAACTTAATAAATCTTAATTTTTTCAACACAGTAGCCATAACATTTCTTCGCAGAACCATCACAATTGCCTGCTATACTGAGAGTGTCAAAAGGAGATAGGGTTACAGATTATTTCTTTTGAACGTTCTTTCTTAATTAATATCGCAGCCAAAAGGCTCCGCCAAAAAGGTGGAGTCTTTTGGTGCAAAAACGCATTTTGGACTAGTCCAAAAGCGTTTTTTGTTTTTTTTGGTACTTTATCTTGCCGATGAATTTGCGTATGATAAAAAAAGTTATTATAACTTTATTCAAAATTTTAAAGGAGAAAGAAAAATGAGTGGTGAAACTTCAAAATTGAAAAAGCATATGTTCCACCTGGTCATCATTACCATCGCAGGTGCGATGATTTATGGTCTGCCTTATTTCAGATCATACTTCTATGATGCATATTTGGAAACATATCATTTAACAAACACCCAGATGGGTTCTTTCGGTTCCATGTTTGGTATCTTCGGTATGATTTCTTATCTGTTCGGAGGCGTGGTTGCCGATATGGTATCAACAAGAAAGCTGATGTCTGTATCTTTAATTTTGACAGGCTGCGGCGGTCTTCTGCATCTGATGAATCCGAGCTATGTGATGCTGCTTGCGATTTATGCACTGTGGGGATTCACTTCCCTGTTTGCATTCTGGCCGTCTCTTCTGAAGAGCCTTCGTGAAATTGCAAGTGAAAACGAGCAGAGTAAAGCTTACGGCTTTATGGACGGCGGCAGAGGTATCGTATATGCTGTTGATGGAATTGCCATTGTTTCCATCTTCGGCTATTTCAGCAAAAAGGCTGGCGATATCGGCGGGCTCAACGGCGTTATTACATATTACTCCGCAATTGCCATTGCGCTGGGCGTTCTGTTATTCTTCATCATGAAAGAACAGAAACCAGATACAGCAGCAAAACTTGAAGACAAGCAGGACAAGATCAGTGTTGCGCAGGTAAAAGAAGTCATCAAAATGCCTGCCGTATGGATTCTGTCTGCAATTCTCTGCTGCACTTATGTAATGAATATTGCATTCTACTATTTCACACCGTATGCAACTTCCAGATTTGGCATGGCTGCAACAGCAGGTGCATTTGTGACGATCGCGGCACAGTATGTCAGACCAGTTGCTTCTTTCGGCGGCGGTATCATTGCGGACAAACTGGGAAGATCCAAAGTAATGTATGTAACCTTCTCTATGATGGCACTGGGCACATTGCTGATGGTTGTTATGGGCAACATGAGTTCCACTTTATTCATCGTACTCTGCATCATGATTTATGCAGGTATGTACGGCGGCTACAGCATGGTATTCTCCATGATGGAAGAAGGCGGCGTTCCAATCAGAGTGGCAGGTACTGCAATCGGTCTTGTCTGCACACTGGGTTATCTGCCAGAAGTGATTGTACCGTTCTGTTCCGGAAAGATTCTGGATACCTTTGGAGAAGGCGGCTATCGTTATCTGTTCACTGCAATTGTAGTGGTTATGGTAATTGGTATTATTATGCTGACTGTATGGGATAGATACGTGAAAAAACTCCATGCAAAAAAAGCATAACCGCTTGCATAATCCAGCATAGAAGCATAAAATAATATAAACGACGATTGGCGAAAGGCTTTTTGCGCAAGGAACCCCGCGTGAAAAGCCTTTTGTGCAACGATGCGAATCTATGCGCAGATGAGGATGTGGCAAGGTGAAACTCAGGATTGACAAAGAAAGCAGTATACCGCTCTATCGGCAGATTGCCGGGGAAATCGAGAAGAAGATTGTAAGCGAGGAACTGCCAGCTGGCTATAAGCTGCCAGCAGAGCGGCGTTTGGCAGAAGAAATCGGCGTCCATCGGAATACAGTAATTAAAGCCTACGATGTACTGATTACCAAAGAATTGTGCGTGGTGTCAAGACAAAAGCCCAAAGGCTATTTTGTCAAGGTGCCGCAGGAAACGCAGGACTTCGGCAAACGATTTTTTCCACTGGAAAAGGCGTTTCGTTATGAGTTTAAGCGAGCAGAGAAACGATTTAATGATATTTACTGGCGTTCAGAGCCAGACGAGATGATTTCCTTTGGCGGTCTGATTATGGATCGTAAGCTGGACCCGGTGACGGGGATGGAGCATGTGGTTTCCCGCATCTTTGACAGCAGTCAGATTGCCAGCATGAAGGGATTTCTGCAGGAAACCGACCGGCTCAAAGAAAATATCTGCAAACTGTTGACGCAGCAGAATATTTATGTCACGTCAAGGAATGTACAGATTTTTGTGGAAACCAATCAAATTCTCAGCTATCTGATGATGATGTATCTGCGGGAAGGAGAATGCGTCGTCGCTGAGGAGCCAATGGTGCCAGATAATTTCAGCATCTTTTATAATCATGGGATTAAGGTGGTTACTGTGCCGATGGAACAGGACGGCATGAAAATAGACTTATTAGAAGATGCCATCAGAGAGAATAAACCGAAATTTATTTATACACAGCCCAATTATCATAATCCTACTGGCATTACCATGTCCCTTGCCAAGCGGCAAACCTTGCTGCGAATTGCCAACACATACAATGTGCCGGTGATTGAAGAAGATTACCAGACGGATTTTTCCTATGAAGAATACCGGCTGCCCAGTCTTTATGCGCTGGACGCCAATAAAATGGTGATTTACATCTACTCTTTCACCCTGGCATTTCCTTATATGATGAAGATCGGCTACGCAGTGGCGCCGCCGGATTTAATCGATATGATGGGCTATGCGCTCAGTGTGGACGAGACGGTAATCAGCGGCGTCGGACAGTATTTTCTCAATGCATATCTGGAGTCGGGGGCTTTTGAAAACCATGTGAAGCGGATGCAGCAGGTGTATGGCGATAAGCTGTCACTTCTTTGCCGGGAATTGGACAAGATTGCAGACAAAGGCATTACGTATCAGAAACCTAAGGGGGGGTTGCTGCTGTGGTGTACGTTGTCTGACGATGTCAGTGAAAAAGAGGTC
>CANBFZ010000283.1 GCA_947367725.1 uncultured Eubacterium sp. | reverse complement strand
TTGATATGCAGTCAATTCTTCATAAGCGCGCACATGACAACTGACTGCTTGACCGCGCGCCTGCCTATACGCCTCAATATACGCCAGCAAATTCTGCTTTTCATTGGTGCCGGCAACAACATTCACCCCTTCGATGGCTTGTACCTCTTTGGGACTGACCTGGGCATAACAGCCGGTCACCGCAACGATAGCCGCAGGGTTGGCTTGCTTCATTCTGCGGATATACTGTCTGGACTTTCGATCTGCCAAATTGGTTACGGTACATGTATTGATCACATAAACATCTGCAAAGTCGTGCTCCTCTACAATCTGATACCCTGCAGAAGCAAACTGCTCCTTCATGGCTTCTGTCTCATATTGATTGACTTTGCAGCCTAATGTGTGAAATGCAACTTTCATAGAATTCCTCTCTGTTTCTTTCTATATAAATAGTACAACCTTTTTCCCCTTTCTTCAAGAATAATCTTGTCTTTTGCCGATATATTATCATGAAAGGATGATTGTATGGCCAAGAAATTTTTTTCTTTTTTTCTGCTCTTTATACTGCTATTTGTCACCGTTGCAGCAAAAGCCCCGTCGCTTTCCAGTGTAAGTGCAGGTAAAACCCAACCTGACTATATTAAGTGGGTAGATTTTAATATTACTTATGAAGCCCTGCTGGACGCAATGAATTTGGATATCGAAACCTTTGAGCAGGATCTCCACCTGCCTTGGGTCGAAAGTCTGGCATATTTAGCTGCCCGCAACGGCGGTAATTTTAAAAGTTATAAAAAAAGCGATCTGCAGCAGTTTGCAGAGGCACGCCTTTCCGGTAGTTCCATCGATGATCTGACCCAGAATTTCAAGGTCTATGACTATTATTACAAAGCCTACGCCGCTGTCATCGGCAATATGCTGGGACTGCGCAAAGACGGTACTTACGGTCTGACTGCCTGCAGCCCTGTCGCCGCCGGCTACTGGTACACCGAGAGCGACGACTTCGGCAACGGCCGCAGCTACGGATTTGCTAGAAAACATCTGGGGCATGATATGTTCTGCTCTGTGGGCACACCCATCTGCGCAGTAGAAGACGGAAAGGTAGAAGCCCTAGGCTGGAACCAGTACGGCGGCTGGCGCATCGGCATCCGCTCCGGCGACGGACAGCGCTACTACTATTACGCCCATCTGCGCAAAGATACGCCTTACGCAAAAAATCTAAAAATCGGCGATTCGGTCAAAGCCGGTCAAGTCATTGGCTATTCCGGTCAGACAGGTTACAGCATCAAGGAAAACGTCAACAACATCAACGTACCCCACCTTCACTTCGGCATGCAGCTCATTTTTGATGAATCTCAAAAAGAATGTTTATCCGAAATTTGGATTGATACGTACCCACTGATTCGTCTACTTTCCAAGAACCGGAGCAGTGCATCGTCTACTGCCACCGCCAGCACACCTGCACCATCCCAAAATCCCACTGCTGAAACAGCTGCCGAAGTTCCCATTATCATGTATCACGGTCTGCTGAAAGACGGCACTTCCATGGGCGACTATTATATTAACGCCTCTGCCTTTGAAAGCGACATAAAATATCTGAAAGAAAACGGCTACACCACCATTACCATGACAGAGCTCATCGACTACGTCTACGACAAAACCGGCACGGTGCAGCTGCCTGAAAAACCTGTCATACTGACGTTTGACGATGGATTTCTAAATAACCATACCTACGGCACCCCAATTCTCAAAAAGTATGATATGAAGGCGGTGATTTCCATCATCGGAAGCGCCAGCGATGAAATGTCACAGACCCTTTATAAAAACAAAGCCACTTGTGCCGTCACCTGGGAAGAGCTTACAGAAATGCTGGACGCTGGCGTTTGGGAAGCGCAAAATCACACGTACGACCTCCACGATTTAAACAAAGGACGAAAAGGTGCAAGCCGCATTGCCGGTGAAAGCGAAGATGCCTACGAGGCTATGCTGAAAAAAGACCTGACACAGCTGCAAACGAAACTCAAAAAAAACGTCGGCATTTCTCCTGACACGTTTACTTGGCCTTTCGGCGCTTATACCAAAGACTGTCGAAAGCTTCTGCAATCCATGGGATTTCGGGCAAGCCTCAGCTGCAACGGCGGTGTAAACCACATACAAAAAGGAGATACCGAGGGCTTATTTCTGCTGAAACGAAATCTCAGAACACCTCGTACCTCCATCACAAAATGTCTGCAGGATTAACGGCAAAATTCACAATTCTAGTTCATACATGGTCATAGCCAGCGCCGCCATGCCGGCAGTCTCTGTCCGCAAAATCGTTTTGCCTAGTGTGACACAGGCGGCGCCCAGTGTCTTCATCTGCTGTGCCTCCCGGTCTGAAAATCCGCCCTCCGGTCCGATGACAATTGCAACCCGCGCCGGCTTTTCTAAAAGCCCGCGTAAGCAATCCTTAATGGAATAATCATTCTCGTTCTCATAGGGAAATAAAATCAAATCAAATTCACCCAGCCGTTTTTCCAGCGCGGCAAACCGAATCTGTTCTTCCACTGTTGGGATTTTCCCGCGTTTACACTGTTTTACCGCCTCATCAGAAACTTTCTGCCAGCGCTCTATCTTCTTTGCAAAATTCCCTTTTTCAACCACCACGGTACGATCCATGAACACCGGCACAATAGAGGACACGCCCAATTCAACGCATTTCTGAATAATGGTTTCCATCTTTCCTGCTTTGGGGATACCTTGAAATAAAGTGACAGAAAGCGCCGGTTCTCTCGCAAATTTTTGTTGATCCAAAATAGAAAGAACCACGGCATCCTCATCTATAGACAAAATCTCTGCTGTATACTCCCATTCTATCGAATCAGAAACTTCCAGCACGTCACCTTCCTGCATACGCAGCACTTTTGCCATATGACGAATATCGCCTTGCTCGGTAATGCGAATCAGTCCTTCACCGATATTAGCGGCATCTGTAAAAATCTTCATATCCATCCTCCCAGAATACTCGAAAGCACATGAAAATATACCAGTGCAAATGTAAATACAATGATAAACGGCAGTGCCATCAGTTTCTGCATTTTCCCCCGCGCCATCACGATATACAGCACAACAGCACATACAATATCAAAAGCTAGTACAATAGAAAATCCTTTGTAAATGTCATAGCCCTCTGCCACAAGCAGCGAAATAGGAACCGCCGTACAGGCAGCACCCAGCCATTCTTTTGCCGCACTGTGCCAGTCAATAAAACCAACCAGCGCACCGATGGCAGCAAAAATCAGCCAGTACAGCAGCATGCGAAACGATACATTGCCGCCCATGATCACACAGTTGCCAAAATAACCGCCAATCACGCCGACAAAGTAAAGCAGCACATGCAGTGCCGCCCGAAACGCTTCCTGTGTATAAATCGCAAGAAATGCCG
>CANBFZ010000282.1 GCA_947367725.1 uncultured Eubacterium sp. | reverse complement strand
CATGGATTGTGATTCAATGTTCTCTCAGGCGTCAGAATCTTTGATTCTGCTAACGCCGTGAGGTTATTATACCACAACCGCCTAACTTTTGCAAACAAATGTTCTTATTTGCATTTTATTTTTAAAAATTTTTGTCTAAAATACAAGCCTAAGAAAACACGAAAAAACACGCATCACAAAGCACTGCGATCCATGTTTTTCCGTCCATCTTTATTCATTACAACTGCATACATCTCCAACACTAATCGTTGGGTCTGTTATAGAACCATCCGCCGATCTGCTCTGTCTTCATCACGTTGACAAAAGCCCCCGGATCTGCCTCCAAAATAGCTGCAAGAACACGATTTACCTCTTCACTGGAAACAACCGAGTAAAGCATGTTCCGCTCCGTTCCCTCGTAACAGCCTACGCCTTTAAAATGGGTTGCATCGTGGTTTGTGATGGCTTTGATTCTGCCATAGATGACGCTAGGCTGTTCGGTAATAATCAGCAGCGTATGCTTTTGATAGCGTTTATGCAGCAGCTGAATAATCTGCGTACTGGTATACTGAAAGAGAATAGAGTACAGCGCCCGGTCAAAGCCGAACAGCACGCCCGCCGTGATGAGGATGCACACATTTGCGATAAAAATATAATTCCATGTGTCGATGCCTTTCTTCTGCGAAAAGTAAATCGAAATAAAATCTGTGCCGCCCCCGCTAGCGCCCACATAGAGACACAAGCTGATGGCAGCACCGTTGATAATGCCGCCGAAAATGCAAATGAGCAACACATCATACGTAATCGTAAACGCCGGCATCATGTCTGTCAAAACGCTGCTGAGCAGAATCACATAGACCGAGTACACCGTAAAATGCTTCCCCAGATATCGCAGTCCAATATAAATCGGAAGCAGATTCAGCGGCAAATAAACCAGTGTATATGGCAGCGATACGTCAAAATAGGTGCTGCAAATCTGCTGCAACAGCAATGTAATACCACTGAATCCACCGGGAAAAAGACCGCCGGTTCTGACAAAACTCTTGATATTAAACGCGATCAGCACTGCACCTATGGTACAGAAAAGAAAGCGCTTCATCTCTCTTCTCCATTTGTTTTGTTTTCCAACTATTTCCATTAATTCTGTCCTTCCTCCGGCAGCTTGCTCACATCAATCCATCCCTCCGCTTTAGAATAGCGAAACAATTCATCACAGGTCAATTCAATGGCGCTGTTGGCACTGCCACATGCAGGAAATACTGTAGCAAAACGCTGCATCGAAACATCACAGTAAACTTTCACTTCCGGATTTTCTATGGCAAAGGCGCACACACCGCCGACGGCGTGACCAGTATATGCGACCACCTCTTCTGCTGACAGCATTTTCGCCTTATATCCAAACTGCGACTTAAATTTTTTATTATCAATGCGCGCATCTCCTGCTGCCTGAATCAAAATGCAGCCCTCCGGGCTTTTAAAAGAAAGTGTCTTGCAGATTCTCGCACCTTCCACACCTACCGCTTGTGCGGCTAGTTCCACCGTCGCACTGGACACCGCAAACTCCTGTACTCTATCTGCTATACCAAGGACATCAAAATATGCTTTTACTTTTTCAATCGCCATCATTGCGCCTCCTGCCAAAAAATTTCTGATTCTATATAGTATACGGGAAAATTTCCCAAATCTCAATAGGAATATATGGAAAACCCGATACACCAGATCGAATGTTTACACACGGTCTCAATCCTAACGATTCATCCTCAAAAACGCTGCGTACTGACACGGGTTCTTCGGGGCTGGTCTCTACTAAATATTTTTACAACTTTATCATGACTACCAACCTGTAAACCCGCATAAGATGTATTACATGCGATGTTGAGTGGATTGTGTATTTTTGTGCATACTTAACAAGAAATCCCATTTTTTTGGTGGACTTTTTTCAAGAATCAGATTTTTCTTTGTTCTAATGTGTATACATGTTGACTTTTCCCCCCCATATCACATATAATGAACTCGAATAAGTTATATTTCATGCATTTATTTAATCTTAATTAGGAGGTAGTTCAATGTCACAGGCAACAAGTAAAGGTGGCTTTAACAGCACATTCGGATTCCTGATGGCTTCCATCGGCTCTGCTGTTGGTCTCGGTAACCTCTGGGGCTTCCCATTCAAAATGGGTGTCAGTGGTGGATTCGGTTTTCTGATTCTCTATCTGATTTTGGCAGTTATCGTTGGTTACCCTATCATGCTCGGTGAAATCACGCTGGGTCGTAAAACAGGAAAAGGCGCAATCGAAGCATATCGCGCTGCAGACTCCCGTTTTGCATTCAACGGTGTCATCGAAACCATCGTACCATTCTGCTTAATCTGCTTCTATTGCGCATTGGGCGGATATGTAATCAAGTACATGTTAGCAAACTTAGGCGATATCTTCGGCGCAAGCTGGGGTGTCGGCGATATGGCTGCAGGCGATTTCTTCGGCGGCTTTATTACTAGCGGCGCACCTGCAATCGTATTTACATTAATCTTCTTAGTCCTGACCGTACTCATCGTCATGGGCGGTGTATCCGGCGGTATTGAGAAATTCTCCAAAATCGCAATGCCAGCACTGTTCATCATGCTGGTGATCGTAGTCGTAAGAGCATGTACACTGCCAGGCGCAGGTGCAGGTCTTGAATTCATGTTCAAGCCAAACTTTGAACCGTTTGAAGGTATGGGCTGGCTGAAAGTACTGGGTACTGCGGGAAGTCAGATGTTCTTCTCCATTTCCCTGGCATCTGGCTGTCTGATTGCTTATGGTTCTTACCTTGGCAAAGATTCCAACATGGAACAGAATGCAGTTATCATTCCGGTTGCTGATACTGCAGTTGCAATCTTAGCAGGTATGGCTGTTATGCCGGCAGTATTTGCTGCAGGTATTGAGCCGGGCGGCGGTCCTGGGCTCCTGTTCGTATCTCTGCAGGCTGTATTCCAGGGTATGGGAAGTTCCGGTCCAATTTTCGGATTCATCTTCTACCTGTTAGTATTCTTTGCAGCAATCTCTTCCTCCATCGGTATGATGGAAGGTGCCGTTGCAACCATGATGGATGCAACCGAAAAGAAAGGCAAGAAACCAAACAGACTGACCACTTCTCTCGTTTTCGCCATCGTACCGCTGGTTGGTTCCTTAATCGTAACTGCCGACGGTCTGGGTGGAACTGGCATGTGGAATCCGTTCTTCATCTTCCTGGGCGAAGACTGCGGCAAGTGCTGGTTAGACTTCTTCGACTTCTTCGCAGAAGGTCTGCTGATGCCGCTGGGTGCACTGTTTATGTCCATCATCTTCGGCTGGACCAGAAGAGGCTATCTGGATGACGAAGTAGAATTAAACGGTCACGCTTACAAATCCAAAGCGTTCTGTAATTTCTGCTTCAGATGGCTCATTCCACCTCTCATGTTC
>CANBFZ010000281.1 GCA_947367725.1 uncultured Eubacterium sp. | reverse complement strand
AAATCGATCACAGGGATTATATAGAGGTGCTGCGGGCAGTGCGTGCTGTGCCGGGCATCAAAAAAGTATTTATCCGATCCGGTATCCGCTATGATTATCTGATGGCGGATCAGGCGGATCATTTTCTTGAGGAACTTTGCAAATATCACGTCAGCGGGACATTGAAAGTGGCGCCAGAGCACAGCTCGGATCGGGTACTTTCCTATATGAGAAAGCCCGGCAGGCAGGTTTTTATAGATTTTGCAAAACGATATAAGCAGATGAACCAGAAGCTGGGGCTGAAACAATATCTAATTCCTTACTTAATCAGCTCCCATCCAGGCAGCACCCTTGCGGATGCGGTGGAACTGGCATTGTTCTTAAAGGCGTATGGGTTTGTGCCAGATCAGGTGCAGGACTTTTACCCTACGCCGGCAACGCTGGCAACCTGTATGTATTATACGGAGATGGATCCGTTTACGATGAAACCGGTCTATGTGGCAAAGGATCTTACAGAGAAGAAAATGCAGCGCGCGTTGATCCATTATCATAAACCGGAAAACCGCGGCACTGTGATCAAAGCGCTGCAAAAGGTCGGGCGGGAAGATTTAATCGGCGTGCTTTTAGGAGGCGGAAACAGAAATTATGAGTCTAATCAAGGCGTTCACGGAGATGATAAAGGACGGCGAAAAGCAGGCACAAAATGCAAAAGCCGTGCCGCTGCTTCTGACCGAAGAAGTGCGCGGAAAAAATGAGAGCAAGGACAACGCACTGTACCTGGGAGATAATTTGTCTGTCATGCAGTCACTACTGGAGGATGGTGCACTTTCTGGAAAGGTGCAGATGATTTATATTGATCCGCCGTTTTATTCTAAGGCAAACTATGATGCTGCGGTGCAAGTAGGCGGGCAGACGCTAAAACATCGTGCTTATGACGATAAGTGGGAGCAGGGGCTGACTTCCTATTTGAAGATGCTTACAGCGAGGCTGTATCTGATGCGAGAACTTTTAGCAGATACTGGGCTGATCTGGCTGCATCTTGATTGGCATGTAGTGCACTATGCCAAAGTAATCATGGACGAAATCTTTGGCGAAAAGAATTTTGTCAATGAAATCATTTGGCATTATAAATCAGGCGGAACGAGTAAGAAACATTTTGCAAGAAAACACGATACAATTTTAGTTTATAGCAAAAGTGCGAATTACCGGTTTTATCCGCTGCAGGAAAAGTCCTATAATCGAGGCTATAAGCCGTATCATTTCAAAGGAGTTCAGGAATATCAGGATGACATTGGCTGGTACACCATGGTCAATATGAAGGATGTTTGGAATATTGACATGGTAGGACGCACCTCGCGGGAACGAACTGGCTATGCCACGCAGAAACCGGAGCAATTGCTTTCACGCATCATTGCCAGCTGTACGCAGGAGGGGGATTTATGTGCAGACTTTTTCTGCGGCAGCGGCACCCTTGCGGCGACGGCTGCAAAGCTGGGCAGACGTTTTATCGCATGCGATATGGGAACGCTGGCGTATGAAAGCACACTGCGGCGTCTAATGGGGCAGGAGACTGGATTTCGCGCATATCAGCAGGCAGCATGCAGCGCGGCTTGTGCCGATATTAGAGTTCGCGTGCAATTTACGCGAGAAGCGATTTCTGCAGGCAGGGAAGAACTGGTTCGCATCCGATTGCTTTCTTTGAACGCGCGCAGGCTTGATCAAATGCTGGATGATAGAGAATGGGCGCAGGTGGAGCCGATTCTTGCCAAAGATAGTTTGCAGCTGGTCGACATGTGGAGTGTAGATTTTGATTATGATCTGCAGACTGGGGTACACTGCGCCCAGGCAGTTTTTGTCAGAGAAAAGGGGAATTTGACCTTGTCTTGTGAGAAAATCGTTGCGCCTTCTGCGCATATCTGTGTAAAGGTAACGGATGTTTGGGGAAATACTGTATTTGAAAAGTTTTGAAGGGTGGAGAGAAATTCGCGATGAAAGAGACTTTAAAGGGAAAACTGATCGATGCTTTTTTTCTGGTGGCAGCCTGTGCAGTTGGCGCCTTTGCAACGACTGCGGTAATGATTCCCAATGGGCTGACCAGTGGTGGATTGACCGGGCTGGTTCGTATTTTACAGAATTATGTCAGCATCAATTTTTCGCTGGCTTACTATGCAGGCGCTTTTTTGATTTTGATTGTGGTGGTGCTGACGCTGGGATTTCGTGAGGCAAAAAAAGTATTGGTGGTGACACTGCTTTATCCGGCGGTGATGTTTGTTATGGAGTTGTTTGAGTTTCAACTGCTGGAAGAAAAAGATGTAATCTTGGCAGCCATTTTCTGCGGGGTATTTTCCGGCGTTTGCAACGGTATTGTTTTCTGGCGGGGATACGCGTTCTGCGGCACGGAGTCAATTGCGACGATTTTGAAGAAAAAGCTGATACCGCAGGTGGACTTAAGCAAAATTCTTCTGATGCTGGATGCTTCTATTATTGCTGTGTCGGCGTTTATCTTTGGACGCAATATTGCGCTGTATGCGCTGGTGACCCAGTTTATCGCTTCGAAAATGGTCGATTTTATTATGTACGGTTTTGAAACGAAGATTGTACAGGTAAATATTTTGACTGCAAAGTCAGATGAAACCATTGCCTTTGTGATGCGGGATTTGAATCGGGGTGTATCCAGCAGAACGGCTGTGGGAGAATTTACTGGTCAGGCTAAAAAAGAATTGGTAGTGCTGTGCTCACCGCGGGAAAGCATGGTTTTGAAACGTTTTCTTGCGTCGGTAGATCCGGCGGCTTTTGTGACAGTACTCCATGTGGACACTGTGTGGGGCAGTGGAAAAGGGTTTACAGAAATTAATAAGGATGCATAGGCTGACCGCGTATGATGTACTTGTTTGGATATTTCCTATGTTTCGACGTATGCTTCGCATACTCCTCCGCGCATTGCATTCACTTCGCTGTCCGTTTTGCCTGGTCAGCTAAAGCTGGGGCAAAAAGGCAAGAAAAGCACCTTGCGAAGCGCCTGCTCGAAGTGGGCGACATGTGTGCATAGGAATCTTTGATTTCGTCATGCACACTTTTCTTATTATGTAGGAAATATCGATTTTCGATATTTCCGGAATATCAAGAAAGTCTACCGTTGAAAAGAATCGGCGTAGCCGACTTTCTTATGATTGTTAGAAGAAGATTTTATGATTTTTTATTTGACAAAAATACCATAGACTTTATCTTACCACTGTGCTATACTGTTTTCACGTATCATCTAAGGAAGGAGAACTGCTATGACGGATCAGGAAATGTTGCTTGCAATGTCAAATTTATTTGATGCAAAACTGGAGCCATTGAAGAAAGAGATGCAAGATATGAAGCATTCCTTAGAGGTAGAAATTGGCACTGTAAAGAATTCCCTGGAAGCACAAATCAATAGTGTAAAAAATTCTTTGGAGGCGGAG
>CANBFZ010000280.1 GCA_947367725.1 uncultured Eubacterium sp. | reverse complement strand
TTATGATCTGACTATTAGTGCCTGAATGGTATGACATTGCCAAATTGGACAAAAAAATATTTTTTAGCAATTTTGTCAAAGATTTAGCGAGATACCAGTGAATGATTGCTGTTATGAGAAGCCTTTTTTGACAAAATTGACACTTTTCCTGGATTTTGTCAATTTTAGCAAAGAAAATGGATAAAAACATTGCTAAAATTGACAGATTTTTAAATTTCTGTCCAATTTGGCAATGTTTAAGAGCCACGCTTATCTTATTTTTTTCGTTCATTGTAAAAGACATCGGCTGCTTGCAGAGGAAGCGTAGAACATAAGGTTTTATGCATGAAAAAACCACCGGCGATTGAGATGCCGGTGGTTTTTCGGTATACAGTGTGATTATTTATTCCATTTCAGCGTGTAGTATCCATTTCCGTTGCTGTATTTCTTGACCTTGATGTAATAGGTGCCTGGTGCAAGCTTAGTGCCTTTACCCGGTGTATACAGCTGAATGGTTTTGCCATCTTCTCCGTAGCAATTGACGCTGGTAGCAGCGTAGCTTTTACCAGCTTGATAGAATTCTGCTTTCAAGCCGCCGGAATTGCCGCCGCCGCTGCTCTTTACCTTGAAGGTGAATTTTACATACTGGGTCTTGGTGATCTTGAATTTGTACCAGTCGCCGGAAGTTCCACTCTGAGTTACGGTGATGGTGCCTTTTTTGGTATTGCCTTTGTAAATGGATTTTGCTTTGCTCTTGGAAGAACCGCTGCTTTCTTTGACGCTAGTGAAGGAAATTTTGATGCCGTAAGCATTGTCGGTGTTTTTTACTGCAACATAATAGGTGCCTTTTTTCACGCCAACGGTGGTCTTGTAGGACCTGCTGGAAGACAGATATTCGAAATTGGTGAACAGGCTGTTCTTCTTGGAGTTCATCAGTTTGACATTAAAACTGGAATAATCGGTCAGTCTTTCTGGAAAACTGATGGTCAGGTAGCCGGTACTTGGCGCAGATACTTTATAGTAGGAAACGCCGTTATTATCTGGACTTGCGCCATAGAATACCTTGCCTTTGGTTGGCGTGCCGCCTGCAGGGTAGAGAACTGCGCCGAATCCTACGGACTGCGGTGTGCCTGCACTGTAGCTTGATGTTTCGAACTTCAGATAGTAAGTACCTGCTTTTTTTACTTTTGCGTATAACGTATCTTCCACTTTGGAACTGTTCAGATATTTGGAATAGCCAATTTTATCTCCGCTGGTTGCGGCAGAGGTAGCATGCAGTGTGACAGTAACGCCTTTGCCGACTTCGACCCCGGACAGTGGAATTGCCAGTGTGCCGCCTTTTGTTGTTTTGACCGGGATGACCGTAACATTGTCGCTGCCTGTGGTCATTCTGGCAACGTATGCATTGAGATCCTCTGTTGAATTTGCACTCTGTGCTGTAATTTCTGTGGCAGGGGTACCTGCAGTGTCAGACACGGTGCCCGCAAAAACGCTTTCCGCACCTGCCAAAGCAGTGGTTAGAACCAGCGCAAAAGCAAGAACGAGGGATAATAATTTTGTTCTTTTCATATTTCTGTCCTTTCATATAAACTCACATGGTTTCAAGTTTCTTACTTCTGATTATACGATAGGATGGGAATTTTTTCAAGCGATAGGTGCGGGGTTATTTCAGTAGAAATTTTTAATGCAGAGATTTTGTGTAATATTTAATATTTTTCCTAGCTGATTTTGAGCAGGAAAAAGAGCGTATGGTTCGCGATAATCGCCAGAACGTTTGCGAAATGGCAAACGTTCAGCGATTTAAACAAACTTTGCTGGAAGTCACTTTTATATTCCGTTCGTTTCAATGCTTGCAGGCACCTGCGCATTCCACCGCGGATCATCAGCATAGGAAGCGGAAATATCTTCCGAATGATCAAGCGTATAACATATTTTTCCTGCATAGATCAGATCCGTACCATCATAAATCAGCAGATAGTGGTTGAGACCATGTGTTGCGCTGAAATCGTAGCCGCCGGCGCTTGGAATTACGAAGTAGGTTTTCGTTTCATCGATTGTTACAGTGGTTGTGATGTCGTGAATAAGAAACAGCTTTGTGATGTCAGGTGCTTTGGTGCATTGGCACAGACTGGAACGAGAACCGATTTGGTATTCGCCTTTTACTTTTGTGACAGTGCAGAATTCTCCGTTGTGAAGTACCAGTGTAAATCCGTCGGAAGCTGAAATGAAGCGATAGCCGTGATCTTCACTTTCCCAGAATCCGTCAAAGCCGGAGAGTAGACGCAGGCATTTAATTTTCGTAAGGCTTCCGTCTTTTTGCGGCTGCAGAATTGTGGCAAAGAAATCACTTCCTTTTAGCGTCAGAAGAAAGAGCGTTTTTTCATCGTCTGAGGAAGTCAGATGCAGCACCTTTTCATCAGCGGGAAGCGGGTATGCAAGCCTTGCTTTGTCCATGTTCAGAAAACGGCGATTCTCGTTGCTTTTGCTTTTTACGAGGGGAATCATGTGGATGCCGCGCATTTTTTCAGGAACGACGATAACCTTGGAATTGGTTTCGCTCTGCACATGGGATACCGCGAGATAGCAGTAGCTTTGAAGCACTTGACCGCTGCTTGCAAGTGGGTACTGCTCGGTGCCGTCTGATGTATAACCATCGAAGTCTACATAGGAGACGGTGCCGTCAAGGTTTTTTCTGACGGTGACATGCAGCTTGTAGGGATCCGGCATGGGAATCTGAAAATAGCTGAAGTCCGTAAATGTATAGTCCGCGTTTTTCTCCGGTGTAAAGGAGGGAAGATAGTCGCTCTGTTCTATGAATACTGGAAGGGATGCATAGTAATTCGCCAGATTGACCGTTTTTTTGTAAAGCTGATTCTTGGGAGCCTCGGAGATGACGTCGAATATCGCATTGACGGGATCGCCAGGTTTAAATTTGCTTTCAGCAGCTTTTTCTGGAAGGGAAATACTGCTGGAAAGTTCGGCAGAGAGAAAGACTGATTTCTTTTCTTTCCTTGGAATTTTCTTGTTGTAAGCGGAATAGTACACGTTGCTTTTGAGTTCGCCATTTTTTTGCAGCGTGTAGGCAAGATCCCAGTTACATCGCTGGCTCCATCTGGTTCCATATCCTGTTGCGTTGACGGTGACAGAAAGTCCTGCTGCGGAAGCAGGGTTTCCGTAAAGGGTCTTTTGAGAAATTGTAATGTCATCCTGCTGACCGTGCAAAAGAACGTAAAAACCTGTTATACCCGCAATGGCTAAAACCAGCAGCAGAAGAGAAAGACTGAGTGTTTTGCGCATATCTGGTCACCTCCAATTTACATGGAACCGGAATCGTCCAAATCTGCGAGGATTTTTTCAATTCGGTTCTGCCTGTAGTGATAGCATTCTTTTACAAACTGCATGAGGGTTTTTCCCTCTTCTTCAAGGTCGGACATCTGTGTGTCCGAAATGAGCTTTCCCTGATGG
>CANBFZ010000279.1 GCA_947367725.1 uncultured Eubacterium sp. | reverse complement strand
TATCAGGCATTGGGACGATTATGCGCAGAAACGCATGAATCCGCCTACGGTTATCGGGCATGAATATGCCGGAGAGGTTGTAAAGGTGGGGAAGGGTGTAACGGCTGTGAATGTGGGCGATATTGTAAATTCGGATTCCCATTTGGTCTGTAACAGCTGCGACCTTTGCTTGAACGGGCATACGGACGTCTGCTATAACACAGTTGTTATCGGCGTCCATCGGGATGGTGCAATGGCGGAATATATCAGTATTCCGGAGAGCGCGGCAGTAAAATGCGACCCGTCAATGCCAATAGAACAGCTTGCACTGATGGAACCTTTGGGCGTAGCGGTGCATGCGGCAATGGAATTTCCCATATCCGCGAAAAAAGTGGCTGTAATCGGCTGCGGTCCGATTGGGTGCATGGGGGTTGCGGTTGCAAGGACGCTGGGGGCGGCAAAAATAATTGCTGTTGAATTGAATCCGCAGCGTGCGCAGATGGCTCTGGAAATGGGTGCGAACGCAGTAATTGACCCTGTGAAAGAGGACGTAACATCAAAGGTAAAGGAACTTTGCGATGGCTTGGGTGTTGACGTGGTTCTGGATTTTTCCGGCAATGCGGGCGCGATTATGACGGCTTTGGATTATGTAAAACCAGATGGGTATATTGTATGCGCAGGGCTTGGGCCTAAGCCTGTCACGCTGGAATGGGAAAATTTTGTGACAAAGGGGATTTGTATAAAGGGTATTTCCGGCAGGGAAATCCCCCGCACATGGGAGCGGATGAAGGGCCTGTTTGCGGCAGGACTGGATATCAGCAAGGTCATTACGCATGTGCTGCCCCTGGAGGAATTCGAAAAAGGGCTGGATTTAATGGAAAAAGGACAATGCGGCAAGGTAGTTCTGAAGCCGTAATGATAAAGAAAAAAGAAAGGAGCATCCTATGTCAATATTCAAAGGTTCCGGTGTAGCTCTGGTTACACCTTTTAAAGATGGGCGCATTGATTATGATGCCTTAGAAAAACTCATTGAATGGCATATTGCGTCGGGCACTGACGCCATCATTTCCTGCGGCACGACCGGCGAAGCGTCCACCCTCAGCGCGGTGGAAAAGCTATCGGTCATTGAATTTACCGTACAAAAAACAGCTGGTCGCATCCCTGTCATTGCTGGCGCAGGCACCAATGATACGTCCCACTCCATGTACTTAGCCAAAGAAATCCAGTATGCCGGCGCAGATGGACTGCTGGTTGTAACACCTTACTATAATAAAGCCACCCAAAAAGGATTGATCGCCCATTATCATATGATTGCCGATTATACTGATCTTCCCCTGATTCTGTACTCTGTAAAAAGCCGTACGGGTCTGAACATTGAACCAGAAACCGTCAAGGAACTCAGCAAGCATCCTAATATTGTAGGCATCAAAGAAGCCAGCGGCGACCTCTCTCAAATCTGCCGTATCGCAGCTTTATGCGGAAAAAACTTTGACCTCTACTCTGGCAATGATGATCATACCATCGCCATGATGGCCATGGGCGGTATCGGCTGTATTTCCACTGTTGCCAATATCATTCCAAAAGAGTATCACCAGATGACAGAAGATTTTCTGAAAGGCCGCTGCAAATCTGCCGCGAAACAGCAGCTGAAAATGATTCCGCTCATTCGCGCTCTATTCCGAGAAGTGAATCCAATTCCAGTAAAAGCCGCGCTGAACATGATGGGATGGATTGAAAAAGAATATCGTCTCCCGATGTGCGAGCCAGAAAATGAAACCCTCTATCAGCTTTACGATGAAATGAACCGGTATGGAATTCCTTTAAAATAAGCCGCATCTTACCCATTTGCGCGCATTTCTTGTGTACAGCAAAAAAGAGCAGTCAAAAAACTGCTCTTTTAAACACGTTATGAATCTTAAGCTTCAGCTACGACTTCTTTGCCATCATAGTAATTGCAATTCGGGCATACTCTGTGCGGAAGTTTCGGCTCGTGACACTGCGGACAGATTGAAAGTCCCGGTAATGCTTTCTTCATGTTCGGGGATCTTCTCTTGTCTCTTCTAGCTTTAGATGTTTTCCTCTTTGGAACTGCCATTGTCTACACCTCCTCGTTCTTCTGGTTCTATGCTAAACAAATAATTTTCGTCAACTCCTAAAGTATATACTTAAACGCTTTAGATGTCAACATTATTTTGCATATTTCTTTGTAAGATTATAGGTGTCTCTTGCAATCATCAACTCTTCGTTGGTCGGAATCAGTAAGAGTTTAACTTTGGAGTCTTCTGTGGAAACGATGGTTTCCTTTCCTCTTACTTTATTGTTGATAATATCCAGCTTGATGCCCAGGTTTCCTAAATCTGTGCAAATCAACTCTCTCATGTTAACATCGTTTTCACCAACGCCAGCAGTAAACACAATCGCGTCTACACCGTTCATCTCAGCAATATAAGCACCGATATAGAATCTTACTTTTCTTGCAAAGACTTTCAGTGCCAGTGCTGCTCTTTCGTTGCCTTCCGCTACTGCGTCTTCTAAGTCTCTGAAATCGCTGGAAACACCGGAAATACCCAGTACACCGGATTTCTTATTGAGGATTTCGTTGGTTACACCCTGCGGCAGGTTCTCTTTCTGTCTGATATAAGTGACAATAGCAGGGTCAATATCACCGCAGCGAGTGCCCATTACCAGACCTTCCAGCGGTGTGAAGCCCATGGAAGTGTCAATACATCTGCCATGCTTAATTGCAGATACAGATGCACCATTGCCAAGGTGGCAAGTGATCAGCTTCAGGTCGTTGATGTTTACATTCAACATAGAAGCTGCTCTCTGCGCAACATATTTATGAGAAGTTCCGTGGAATCCGTATCTTCTGATACCGTGCTTTTCGTAATATTCATAAGGGATTGCATAAAGATATGCTTCAGGCGGCATAGTCTGATGGAATGCGGTATCGAATACCCCTACCATCGGTGTGTTCGGCATCAATTCCTTGCATGCAGCAATACCGTAAAGGTTCGGCGTATTGTGCAGTGGTGCCAGCTCTACACATTCTTCCAGTGCTGCAATTACCGCATCGTCGATGATTACAGAATCTGCAAACTTCTCACCAGCATGTACCACTCTGTGCCCTACTGCACCAATCTCGTCCATAGATGCAACAACGCCGTATTCCGGGCTCTGCACTGCATCCAGCACCTGTTTGATTGCTTCTTTGTGATCGTTCATAGGCACTTCGGTCTTGATCTTGTCCATTCCGATTTTCTCGTGTGTGATGACAGAACCGTCCATCCCGATTCTCTCAACCAGACCCTTTGCCAGCAAAGTTTCTGTTGTCATGTCCAGTACCTGGTATTTTAATGAAGAACTACCACAGTTAACTACTAATACTTTCATTCCAATCCTCCGTATTTCTCTTGTTGTATAATCGCTCCAGAAATTATACACCCAAAATCTTCGAAAATCAAG
>CANBFZ010000278.1 GCA_947367725.1 uncultured Eubacterium sp. | reverse complement strand
GTGGTTGACATGGTTGTCGTCAACGACGTGGGCTGTGTGATGCATGCCTCCGGTGCAGAAAGTCATCAGATCAGCGGACAGGCCATGGGCATCGGCGAGGTGCTCACGGAACAGCTGCACTATGACTTTGAAACCGGTACGGTACTGAACAACAACTACATCGACTACAAGATGATGACTATGGCAGATTTTCCGAAGCAGATTACACCGATTCTGGTAGAAGAATGGCAGGGACTTGGTCGTTATGGTGCGGCAGGTATGGCAGAAGGCGCCTTTACTGGCACTGGCGCAGCCATTGCGAACGCCATTTACAACGCTGTAGGCATTCGTGTGGATCATCAGACGATCACACCGGAAATTGTGCTGAAAAAGCTGGCAGAAAGAGAACGGACGGGCAAGTGATGTTTCTAATATGAAACGATATTGCAAAAATGTTTCTTTTGTGAAACGGATATAAGGGGCGGAATGACGGATTGCAGTGAAAAGGCTTGTAAATGCAACGTTAGAACCAATGAAACCCGTTTGGCATATTTTTTGCGATTAATATAGAGTAGGAACTTAAAGATTGCCAGAAGAAGAAAGGGGCAACTGAAATGATCAAAGAAACGATTCAGCTAAATGTAAACGGACATGTATATTCTCTGAAAAAGGGAAGGGATTACGAAGAAGCGGATACACTTTCCAAAGTGCTTCGGGAACGACTGGGATTGACTGGCGTGCGGGTATCCTGTGAACAGGGCGCCTGTGGGGCCTGTACGGTTTTAATCAACGGAAAGTCAGCACTATCTTGTATGATGTTGGTAACAGAAGCGGATGGATGCGATATTTTAACCATAGAAGGGCTTGACGGAAGTGATCCCGTTGTGGATGCATTTGTAAATACGTATGGGCCAGGAGAGGGCACAGCGATGCAGTGCGGTTTCTGTACACCGGGATTTGTCATGGAAACCCATTCCCTTCTCAACGAGAACCCAAATCCGACGGATGCAGAAATTACCGAAGCGCTGTCAGGTCATATCTGCCGCTGCGGTTGTTATCATGGCATTCATAAGGCAGTAGAAAAGGCGGCAGATCACATCTGTAAATGCAAGGAGGAAGCCAATGAGTAAGCAGCAGCCGGTTTATGTGCCGAGAGAACAAAAACAGTACATGGGCACCTACAGACCGAAAATTGATGCAAAGGAAAAGACGCTGGGCAAGACCCAATTCCTGGACGATGTGACGCTGGAAGGGAAACTGCCAGGCATGCTCTATGCAAAAATTTTGCAGAGCCCTTACCCCCATGCTAAAATTTTAAAGATGCATACGGAAAAAGCGGAACAGCTGCCGGGTGTGTGGGCGGTTCTGCGCTATGATGATCCGGAAATCAGCACCCTTGGAAGAACGACCCATGCTTGGACAGATATTGCCATTACGCCGAAGGAATCCGATACGATTACGCGTTACTGGGATAGAGATTTTTTGCCGCAGACGGCGTTGTGGGTCGGCGACCACGTTGGTGTGGCAGTGGCGGCAGAGACCCCGGAGATTGCAGAAGAAGCGCTGAAACTGGTAGATATCAAGTGGGAGATTTTGCCTGCTGTCTATGAAATGGATGAGGCGAAGAAACCCGACGCACCGATTCTGCATCCAGAACTGAATCCTACAACCAATCAGCTCAGACACAGTGAAGATGGGATTGAAAATCATTTATTTTTTAAGCGCGGCAATGTGGAACAGGCGCTGCAAGATGCAGATTTTGTGCTAGAAGTGGAAAAGACTTACGGCGGCGTCAGCACGCATGGCTGCCTGGATTATCGGGGCTGTGTGGTGCGCTGGGATGAAGATAAAATGGATGTTTGGACCAATCACTATATGACGGACCAGACCAGAATGTACCTGCATGATTATACCCATGTGCCACTGCATAAAATCAGAGTCAGAAATGGCAACAGCGGCGCCCATATGGGAAAATGGAATACCGGAGAAGATATCTTTTTTATGATTACGGCGTACTTGTCCAAACGAGCCAAGCGACCGGTCAAATATAAGATGAGCAATCACGAGGAATTTCACGAAACTCGCAGTGAAAACCGGTATAAGATAAAAGCAGCCTGCACAAATAGCGGAAAAATTACCGGCATGGAACTGGTGGCAGAGGGAAATAGCGGCGCCTATATTGGAGGCTGCGATCATAACGTGGAATTTATTGTCAGTGAGACAATGAATCGCGCTTTTGCGCCGGTAGAACATGTCAGCTTGTACTCGTATACCTGGTTTACCAATAAAGTGCCTGGCGGCGTAGTACGTGGCATCGGTAATGTGCAGCTTTGCTGGTGTTTCATGTCCTTGCTGGATGAACTGGCAGAAAAGACCGGCATCGATGTGACAGAAATTATAAAGATGAATTGTACCAATGACGTGAACTGGCAGGGAGAGAGAAATCACAGCATCTGCAAAGTGCTGGACGAAGGGGCAAAGGCAATTGGCTGGGAAAACCGCCATAAAGCAGACGCAGGTCAACTGATTGACGGATGTAAAAAGCGCGGCATGGGCGTAGCGATCTGGAATCAGTGGCATGCGGAACTTAACGAACTGACCCGTGGATTTTATGAAGTGAGTATCCGGCTGAACCCGGATATGACGGTGATTATTCAGGCGCCAACTTCAGAAACCGGGGCGGGGGGAAACAGCGCCGCCGTATTCTCCTGCGCAGAAAATCTCGACTATCTTAAAATCAAGCCAGAGGATGTGCTCTGGACGCCAATGGGTGACACGGAACTTGGACTTCGAGATAATGCGCCGACCGACAGCGTGGTTTCCTTTCTCTACGCGGAAGCGATGGCAGAAGCGGCAGTCAAGCTGAAAGCAGAGATTTTGCGCAGAGTAGGCGAATACATGGAAAAACAGCCGAAAGAACTAGACATTGCAGATGCGTACGTCTTTGAAAAGGCTGACCCGACAAACCGGATCGGGGTAGAGTGGTTTATGCTGCATACAGACTGTGTACCGATTCATGTTCACCATGCGCGCCACAACGTGAGAGAAGAGGCAGGACTGCCATTCGGCGCATGGTTTGCGGATGTTGAGGTGGATGTGGAAACAGGGATTGTAGAAGTGAAGGACATGGTGGTAGCCAACGATGTGGGATGCGTGATGCATGCTTCCGGCGCGGAAAGTCACCAAATCAGCGGGCAGGCCATGGGCATCGGCGAGGTGCTGTTTGAGGAAATTCACTATGATAAAGAAACCGGTACCATGCTGAATAATAACTATATCGATTATAAAATGCTGACTATGGCAGACTTTCCAAAGCGGGTTACGCCGATTCTCGTAGAAGAATGGAAAGGTCTTGGCAGATATGGCGCATCGGGTCTTGCGGAAGGTGCTTTTACAGGCGCAGGCGCTGCCATTGCAAACGCCATTTATAATGCAGTTGGTGTGAGAATTGACGACCAGTCGATTACAC
>CANBFZ010000277.1 GCA_947367725.1 uncultured Eubacterium sp. | reverse complement strand
TATATCCGTACTTTGAAAATGCAGTCTGCGGCGCTTCGTCTGATTCATACAGATGCGACCGTACTGGAGATTGCAACGGAATTTGGGTACAGTAATGCTGGAAAATTTGCTTCTGCTTTTTACAAAATTATGGGTGAAACGCCAGTCGAATACCGGAAAATGCATAGCGGTTAAAAGAATGAGAGATGCCAGAAAAAGGAAAAGATGTCCTGCCAGGTGTTGTTTTGGAGTATTTTTCTATTTTTTTGGAGCGGAAAGAAGCTGGAATAAATGCTATCCTTTTTATGAACCTTGCAAAAGGTGCTTATTTTTTAAATTGAAGTTAGTTAGAACTAACCAAGGGCAACATAAAGGGAGGTGTATTGTGAATGGTTAGTTGTAACGGATTTTGGAGAGAAAAAGGAGGAGCTTATCTTGGAACAGATAATTCACAAACGATGGATCAGTATACTTCTTACGATTGCCATGATTTTGTCCATGGGCAGCGTGCCGGCATATACCTATGCCGCAGAAGATGAAGTTCTGATCAAAGACAGTGTGATCACACCGGAGACAACCAGCATTACGGTTTCTCTGTCTCAGGTGCCTGCACTGGGAATTTTGAAAATCGTTATGATGGATGAGGAAGAAATCTATGATAGCAGCAAATTGAATAATTACGAAACTCTGTATTTTGGCGCATTTTACAATAGCGCGTTTCGGCAGGGTGAAAATAAGCTGGTTCTGACCGGAAGTCCGAAAGCAGGAAAAAAGCTTGTCGCTGTGATTCGGGACAGCAGCGGAGAAACCATGCAGGACTATGTATCTAACGATATAATGGTAACAGAACCGAATATGGAAACGGCAAAGACACCGGAAGAGATACTGAAAAACTGCAGTGTGCAGTTGATGAAGGATGGAGAAAACCGGTCAGATACATTTAGAGAGACGGAGACATCCACAGAAGTCAGCGTCAAGCTGGATGACAGTGTAGCGCAGTGCCACCTGACGATCTTTGCCTATGCAGGAAATACAGCCTTTGACCCGGATGCGTCGCAGAATGTACGCCTCTGGGAAGGTACAGTCAGAAATGGATATACAGGAACCTGCGAATTTGCAGCCGGTAAGCTGTCGGTGAAGGTGGGATATAAAGTCATCGCCTGCCTCAATGTTCCGGCGGGAACGGATGCGGACGGAGATGTTTTTTATCGCTCCGTAATTTCCCAGCCGCTGGAAGTAGTCGATGCGGACGGGGAAAGTTTTAAAGACTATGCCCCATATCCAAATGTCAGCATCGATGAAACGGAGCTGAAAGCCGGTGCGACGTCACTGCACATCAGTCTGATTGGAGACCCGCGGCTATTTGAAGCAACAAAAGAAGGAAAGACTGCAATTACCTGCGCTATCGCCCAGTATCCCGATGGAGATGATTTTGATTTTGAGAGCAGCGATCAGATTTCGCTGTCATCACCGATTACAGTAACGGAAGGGTTTGCTGCGAAAGAAGTGAAATTGAGCGAGCCGCTAAAGGCGGGATACCGTGTGCGCGCCGTAGTATACTGGAGTCAGAATCCGGAAATATTCCTGCCGAAAGGAAACGACTACGAAGCTGCGTTCCATCAGCCGGACGATTCCGTTCTTGTGACAGGTACAGCGTCTGCCGATGAAATGGGTGTTTCTGTAGACGAGACAGTGGCAGCGGATGCGGATACCATCGACGTGACAGTCAGCGGAGATGTACCGGAAGGCTCTACGATTTTGCTGAAGGCCTACGATCGTGATACGACAGAATTTTTGATGTCCGAAGGAATCTGGGTCGGCTCCGCCTTCGATGTGCGCAGCGGAACCTATACCATTACGCCGCAGAGCAATTCGCTGACGGCGGGAAAAAAGCTGGTTGCCTTTGTGCAAAAGGTCGGCGTGATTTCAGCACAGTCTGCACCTGTGGTGATTCAGCCTGCGCAGCCGTTTATCATCACTCCGGCAGCACCTTTGACTGCGGGAAGCCTGAAAGCGGTTTTCCTGATTACTGCCAGGAGCGGGAGTGAAACCAATATGAATGTGATAAAACTTTGCAGAATGGATGGGGACGGCAAGGTAGATACCACTGCTCCAATTAAGACACTTTTTGGACAGAAACCTGGAATGATTGCCTTTGGTGATCTGCCTGTTCATACCTTTCGCGCCGGTGATAAAGTGTGCCTGGTTCTGACGTATCATAACGGAGACTCCACTTATACCAGTCAGCCCTTTACTGTGACAGCGCCTTTGGCAGAGAACAGTCTGGCCATACAGGAAACTGTGTTTACTGTCAATTCTTCATCGGCTACAGTGCTGGTATCCGGCTGTGATGCATTTAAAGGCGGACGCCTGATTTTAACCGCAGGATCTGCAGAAAATACAAACGACGCGGACAGCAGAACCCAGCTGGCAAGTGTATCTTTTACAGGAGAGGGAACTTATCAGCTGCACTTTGACAGCAGCAGATTAAAAGCCGGCGAAACCATTCTGCCCCATCTGTATATGTATGACTTCGATATGGATGCGACCAGATACCAGTACGGCGAGCCTGTTATGATTCAAGCAGACGGCGGACAGATGATAGAACCGAAGGTTGAAATCGCAACGGAATCCATCCGGGAAGACCGAACCGATCTTTGGGCAGTAACGGAATTCAGCGGCAGTTTGACGGGAACTTTGAAGCTGTACACTTATAGCGGCGAGATATTTGATCAAACTGCAGCGAAGGAAATTTACTCCGGCCAAGCTGTTTCCAGTGAAAACAGCCAGCGGATTATTTTCGGCAAGGATAAATTGGCAGCAGGTGAAAATCTCATTGCAGTACTGGAACTTTCCAACGGCACCTGCCTGCAGTCCGGCGTAAAAGTGATTCAGGCTATGCCGGAGAAAGAAAAACCGGCAGTGCGGATTCTGGATCAGCAGATTACAGCGGGGGATACGTATCTGAAAGCTTCCCTGACCTTTGACAGCAGCGTCAGCAGCGCGTCTTATGTACTATACCAGTTTACAGGAGAGACTCTCGACACTGATACAGCAACAGTGCTGGCAAGCGGCAGTCTTTATCGGAGTGAAACCGGCAAATCCATTTACCTTGGAACCGGCAGACTGGTGACCGGCGCGAGGCTGCAGCTGGTGCTGACTGTAAACGGTGAAGAAAGTTATTCTGATGCGGTAACGGTGGAGCCGTCTCCGGATTGGGGAACGCCGTATGCGGCCTTCGATGTGACAGCGGTAAAGGCTGACGCTGAGACGATTCCTGTAACCATCGATTACGACGATGCATATTTGAGTCTTGGTGATGACTTCTTCTGTGATGTGAGCATTTACAGGTTCCCGGCAAAGTATTCTGATGAGGAATTTGAAGAGAAAGAACTGTGGGAGACCTATGGTCTTGCTACTCGCGTCGGGCAGGTGAATTCGACGCTCGGTCAGATCACAAAAGGAACAATCCATGTA
>CANBFZ010000276.1 GCA_947367725.1 uncultured Eubacterium sp. | reverse complement strand
AGAGAAAAGGGGTATAGCCATATCACTTTGGGTACCCTTGACATCTTAAAACCGGCACGACATCTCTATGGAAAGTTTGGCTTTCACAGAACAAAAAGTGAAGCCTATCATGAATGGGATGAGAGCAGAGAGATGTATCGTGAAATTTGGGAGTGTGAACTGAAATAAAGTTTTACAGACTGGCAGTGAAAAGCAGAATATTTCTTCTGCTTTGTTTCGTTGTTTTCGGCGCCGAAAGCAGCATTTTTAATACACAAATTACCTGATCTCATCCTCAATGCCATCTTTGTATAGGCCGAAAAAGAAAATCTCAGTCATTTCTTGAAACGCTTTTCTTTCATCGTCACTATTTAGACCTTTATGCATGCGATACTGATAAGAGATAAACTCTAAGGCAGAGTACATATAGGAGACAAGTTCTGCATCGACGCCTTTGCGTAGATATCCCCTGGCTTGATCATTTTGCAGATAGGCGTATAACCGTTGCATGTAGCCATCCTGCTCTCTGCTTTTGAATACTAAATTCTCAAACAGAGCAGGCGTGCTTCCAATGATATCCAGCATAATTTTACCGGTAGGGGTAAATTGGTCTTCTAATGTGACTTCTTTAGCAGAGTATGCATAGAAGGTATCTGAATCAGGGTGTGAATCGGGGCTGCTTTTGTGCTGGTTAAACAGGTACATAAACAAATCATTTTTATCGTAAAAATATTTATAAATGCTGCCAATAGCAATGTCCGCTTTTTCCGCAATTCGGTTGACACTGCTTTTTTTATAATTGTCCTGATAGGCGATAAATTCTTCTGCCGCAGCGTCTAAGATTCTCTGCTGTTTCTCGGGTGGCAATTTGAAAAAAAGTTTCTTTGGCATAGTGTGTTCTCCTTTTGATGGGAAAATCCCGTATGTTTGTTGTACCACATTTTTACCAGCGGCGCAAGGAGAAAAAGGATGAAACAGGTTGTGTTTCTGCTGGAATCAGTATAAAATAAAGAAAAAATGTTTGAGGTGGAACATGAAACTTTTAGATAATACCGGAATCAGGGAATGCGTATTGGAAGAGATACGGAATCTTGCGCGGCAGCATGAGATTCAGAAAGTGATTCTATTTGGTTCAAGAGCCAGAGGCGACTTTTATAAAACCAGTGACATTGATCTTGCTTCCTGTGGAGGAGATTTTGTTAGATTTTCATTGGATGTTGAAGAGGAGACTTCTACATTGCTGCAGTATGATATTGTAAATTTAGATGGTGCAGTTTCAGAGGAACTTCGCAATGCGATCAACAAGGAGGGCAGAATCCTATATGAAAAAGTATGAGAATTTTTGTAAGGCGTTACAGAATTTAAAGGATATTTATGACTATCAGCCGCCGTATGATAATGTGGTGACGGCTGGTTTGACGGGACTTTATGAAATTTGTTTTGAATTAGCGTGGAAAGCCATGAAAGAACTTCTTGCGAACCAGGGATTTGAAGAGTGCCGCAGTGGTTCGCCGAAACAGATTATCAAGGTGGCATACAAGGTCGGCATGATACAGGATGAAGCGGTTTGGCTCAGTGCACTGTCGTCAAGAAACAATGTGTCCCATGCATACAATGCGGACATTGCCCTTGCGATCATCGACAAAACCAAATCGATGTATTACAAAATGTTTTTGGATTTACAAAAAGAAATGGAAGGCTGGATCTAAGAAAAAATACGCTTCGGTGGGGGAGAAAATCCTTTTGCCGAAGTTTTTTCATACATAAAATTTCAGAAAGAACAAAAAACAGTTGACACAGGCAAGGAACGGGTGTACAAAAATAGTGAGTCGACTCACTATAAACTGAATTTGTGATGCACCTATTGGAGGATAGTGATGAAAAAAGAACAGAATGTACCGAGCCTTGCAGGCGGCGACCGTGAGTTCAGCTTTCGTGCGATTTTTTTCGGTATTTTAATCGGCCTTCTTTTGATGGCTTTAATGATGTATTTAGATGCGGTACTGGGGCTTGATACAGACGTGGCGGTAGTGGCTTCCATGATTGGCGTCATTTTGATTCCGCTTTTCGGAGGACCGACCAACAAGCGGGAAGTCAACTTGATGCAGACCTGTGCGACAGCGACAACTTTTTCCGCGTACTCACTTACCGGCAACGTAGTGCCGCTTTTGATGATGGGAGAGGAACTGCGCATACTGCCGACGTTTGCGATACTGCTTCTTGCCGATGTGATGGGGATTTGCTTTGTTTCCATTCTGCGCGACCAGTTTGTATACGACGAAAACTTACCGTTTCCGGGGGCTGTGATGTGTACCACTGCCATGGATCAGATTGATACCAAGGATAAATCTTCCACAAAGATTTTAGCAGGCGCAGTCGTGGTAGGTCTAATCGTTTCATTTTTACAGAATATGGGTTATATGCCCTGGATGGTCAGCTTTACTTCCTGGCTTCCAGTTCCCGGCATGAGCCTGGAAATGCTGATTATGCCTTTGACACTGGGCATGGGCTATGTACTGGGGGCAAAAATTGCCCTTTGCATGTTGGCTGCCAATCTGCTGGTTTGTCTCGTGGAAGGTCCTATCGGAACCAGTCTTGGCTGGTTTGCAAATCCGGCGGCGGATTATTTCACCGGTATACAGGATTTTAACCTGCCGATTGCTGTTGGAACTGCCCTCTTTGCGGCATTGATTCCAATTTGCAAACAGTGGAAGACTTTTGCGGCGGCTTTCAACTTTAAAAAGGGATCAGCCGAAAACACCGACCGGGATTATTCTATGAAATCTGTTTTGCTGCTGCTTTTTGCCGCGACAACTGCATTAATTGTCTTCTGCAATCTTTACTACGGAATCAGCGTGCTGCATTTGATAATCTGTGTGATCATCAGTCTGCTGTTTGCCATGATTGCGGTTCGCGTTTTTGCTGAATCTGGACTCAGCGCCGGTCTTGCACTAAATATTACGATGATTGTAATCGCATACCTGCTGACAAAAAATGCAGTATTTTCAATGCTGATTGCCTTTATGAACTTTAACATGTTTATTTTGGCACAGGACACCATGTACGATCTAAAAATCGGTCAGATGGTGAAGGCTTCTCCAAAGAAGCAGATCAAAGCGCAGCTCATCGGTATTTTGTTCGGATGCGCAGCAGGCACGTTCCTGTTTGCCGGCATTATCAACGTCTTTGGACTGGATGGCGAATTATTCACCTTCCCGTTTGGAAATATGTACTATTCCATCATTTCCGGTGTATCGGAAGGTGGTGCAACCAGCTTCTTCAATCCGGCACGCTTTTTCTTGGGCGCAGGTCTGGGCACGGTATTCAGTTTCGTAGGTCTTCCTGCGGGCGGCATAGCGCTGGCACTTTATCTGGCGCCGAAAACCATTATGGGTATTGCACTGGGCGGTGTGATTCGCTGGATCATCGAGAAGACCAAAGGGGAAGCGCTGGCGGAAAAGCTGGACAACGCGGCAACTGGTCTTGTCAT
>CANBFZ010000275.1 GCA_947367725.1 uncultured Eubacterium sp. | reverse complement strand
TTTATCCAATTATCGTGTCGGCTGCTGTGATTACTACATTCCTGACCCCGTTTTTAATCAAACATTCAAACCATGTCACCGAAATATTGCAAAAAAAACTACCGAAAAAGCTTCTGCAAAAACTAAACCAATATACTTCTAGCGATCAAACCGATGACGATAAAGATACCGACTGGAATGAATATATTCGAAAGTTCATCTCCCGCACATTGCTTTACGGTGTCATAATGCTGGTTACTGTCATGATTGGCCTGGAGGGCATACACCCGTTACTTTGCAATGTACTTACGCCAATCCCAGCAAGTATCCTGACCTGCATCATAATTTACTTTGTCATCGCGATTTTTGTACGACCGATGTTGAACCTTAGAAGCGCGCTTTTTACCTCTCTATGGCTCAAAAAACGGGCAAATAGACTACCGCTTATCGTACTAGCTACACTTCGCGTTATGCTGATTGGGACCATTGTTATGATTCCGATCAGCGTGCTTTTTGACATTCATCCGGTATACTTGTTTGTCTTTGTCATTGCAGCTGTACTAATTGCAGGTAAAAGCAGTTTCCTTTCCACTTCATACTTGCGGCTGGAAACCCAATTTTTACGCAACTTAAATGAGCGGCTCATTGCTGCTGAAGAAGAAAAAGGACTGCGTCAGTCCTGGCTTGATACCGAATTGCATATTATTTCCCTAATCGCACCAGAGGACGCTGATTTTCTAGGAAAACATCTCTACGAACTACAATGGGGACGGATTTACAATGTTTATGTCGTAAAAATCAGGCATCACGGAAAGCATATGATACTACCAGACCAGAAGACCACTATCGCTGCGGGTGACAAAGTATTCGTGGTAGGCGATCTAAAATCCATCGAAAATTTTTACCGGCTGGTTCGTATGACTCCGTCTAAACCGCCGCGAACGCTAAAACAATTTATGGAAACCGATTATCCGGATCCCAATAATGCATTGTCCGTTTGTGCAATTAAACTCACCGGCAGCGAATCATATGCCGGTAAAACTTTAAAAAACGGAAATATCCGTAATAAATGGCACTGTATGGTGTTGGGCGTACAACAAAATGGATATCCCACTATTATGCCGGATATCAACACCTTAATTTCAAAAGGTGATATCATCTGGATTATGGGTTCTAATCAGAATGTGGGCAGCATGATTGCAGAATCAGTAGAAACCTCTGATGCCTCCAGCGTAGACCCGGATCACCAAAAGCAGCCCTTCTCTCCGTTCTAAAAGATACGCCATTTAAGTCACATAACCCTTTATAAAAAATGTCCTGACTAAAAGTCCTCTTAATCCTAAGAAACTTTCTGTCAGGACTTTTTCGATCAGGCATACAGTAAATAGACAACAACGTCACATCGTAGTCACTTTTATGTTATATATCTGCTCTACTTACAAATACCTTTTTTCGTCCGAGAATCCTATCAATCTGTGCATTCAAAAATAACTCATATTTTTTCAATCGCGCTTCGCTCCAGTCATACTGCCCATGCCGCTGAAACTGAAACCCCGATAAATTGCGTAAATCACTTTTGATAGAAGAATTCAGCATATCGTTAGCATTGAGATTGAATTCTCCAGCAAATCGAGGATAAACGTCAATCAGTTTTTCCATATCCTGCATCATAAATCGTTCATCATTCAGTTGAAAAAGCATGGAACGATTATGGTCAAAAACCGGTGCCATCGCAACTACCGTTTGTCTATCATTGTCAATTAAAAATCCAAAGTTCCCTAAATGGCGGTCAACATTCAGAATTAAAGCATCCAGCACCATCATACGCCTGAAGTCATCACCATCTGTATAAGTTTCGATTGTTTCTAGTGCTTCATGCACCGTGACTTCCTGCGGATGTTCCACATAATGCATCATTTGAGAAAATCCCACCGCTTCATCTGTGAAAATTTTACATCTCGTTGCGAGATGATTATGATGGGAGATCAAATCATAAGTAACTGCACTACTGCACAGGACGCCAGCAATCTGAGACGCATAATATTCTGCATAAACTTCCCGCCCATAAGTTTCGCTGCCCCGTTTCAGTAAAAACAGATCATCCATTTCACGAATCCAACATTTCGCATAATTTCCATCTACACTCAATTCCGGCGTGGTAGCCGTCAACGATGCCAGACCACCTTCAAAAGCAATACGTGCAATATTTTCATCAAAATCATTCCGATACAGTGAAACTGCATCCCAGTTTTTGGGATGATCATCATCCCTTATCCAAAACGTATCCGTTAAAGACGCTGCATTACTGACTTTAATAAATCCTTCAGTATCCTCCGCCCCAAGCTGCCGCAGAATGCCTTGTACATATTTTCGATGCTTTGGCGCTTTTCTGCTATTTATAAACTGCCGCATATCTCCATGATAAGAAAGCGGCATCTTTTCCGGTTGTAGAATCTTCACATCAGAGATCCTAACTGCACCGTACTTATTTCTATATGTATAAAATGTCGCGATTGGCTGCTCCTTGTTCATCAAGGTAAAATTCATTGACCCAACTCCTCTTTTGGTTATAGTTCGATATACTTCAGCAAAAATATTTTATAATGAAACGCTGTACGGTTTATTTTGCAACTAGGCTAACAGCGGACTTTGTTTACAGTATACCACAAACACAGTTTTTTTAACAGCCTTTTATAATAGACACCTCTCATCATCCAAAACCAAATTCCAATCTATTAGGTATTAGCCAAAACCCTCGCGAGTTCATTGTGAATTCGACTTCACTGATTTAGAAGTTGCTGCAGTAGAAACCATGATCGCGAAGATTGATCCGACTGCAAAGCCATTAGATGTAGACGCAATCAAAGCTGCGAGAGAAGCTTATGACGCGCTTGGCGAAACAACGATTAGCGCTGAAATGTACGCAAAATTGCTCTCTTTAGAGACACTTGCTGCAGAGCTTAAAGAAACTGAAGCTGACAAAGCGATCAACGCAGTACAGTCCCTGAAAATCAAAACAACTACTAAACTGTACAAAGGTAAGAAGATCAAAGTAAACTGGACTGTAAAGGGTGACACTTCTGCAATCGATGGATACAGAATCTATGTCTCCACGAAGAAAACAAACTCCGGTTACAAGTATCTTGCTAAGACTACTAAGAAGTACATCAACCATACTTCTATTAAGAAGAATGTGAAGAAAGGTACCAGAGTATACTACAGAGTAAGAGCTTATGCTGAAATCGATGGTGTAAGATACTTCTCTGACTACTCCACAGTAGGCAACAGAATCTGGAAATAATTTCTAAGTGAAAATTAAAAAAGAAAGTCGGTATTCCGGCTTTCTTTTTTCTTAAAAATTCTTAACATTCAAAAATAACAGTGTCCTTTTTGAGTCGTTAATGTTATAATAGAGTTACCTTATACTTCAACTTTATGTCGAAGGTGCTTTAAAAATGAACGAGTTTCAAGAAAGGAAAAGAGATTATGAAAAAAATATTAGCGC
>CANBFZ010000274.1 GCA_947367725.1 uncultured Eubacterium sp. | reverse complement strand
TCGTGGACGTCATCAAGGGACTCAAAGACAGAATCAATGCAGGTGCCAACCTGATCACTTCTATTATCCCGCCGAAGTCTGGCTTTATGGGCGTTGCGCACAGCACGATGGATGTGGATGAAGGTGGCAGAACCGTGGAAGAAGCGGCGGCGATTTTGAGTGAAATGGGACTTCGTATTGCATCTAAAGAGGAATACGAAGCATTTCTTAGACAGGTGAAGCCATGAAGGTCGCGATTATTGGAGGAAAATTACAGGGAACAGAGGCAGTATATCTAGCCTCTGCCTGTGGTTTTGAGAGTATTTTAATCGATCGTGATCCATCGGTTCCGGCGGCAGGACTTTGTGACCGGTTTGTTTGCGGTGATGTTGTAGCGGAAGAGGATGCTGTGATTTCTGCCATGATGGAAGCTGATTTTGTGCTGCCTGCTAATGAAAATGACGCGGTGCTGGATGCGGTCTGCCGCATCTGTGCGCAGCGGGGGCTGCCCCTTGCTTTTGATCCGGCAGCCTATGAGATTTCTAAATCGAAACGGAAATCGGATCAGTTGTTTTTTGAACATGATATTCCGGCGCCTCGCTACTATCCAGATGGTCGCGCGCCATATATCATAAAACCTTCTGGCGCAAGTGGATCTTGCGGCGTTACCTATGCGGAGAGCACTGCGGAGGTGGAATGCTTTCTTACCCGCTGCCCTGATCCGGAAAACTGGATTATTCAGGAGTATCTGTCGGGACCGTCGTACTCGATTGAAGTCATCGGTGTGCCGGGCAATTACCGGACTTATGCGGTGACCCAGATTCACATGGACGCAGTGTATGACTGCTGTAAGGTGACCTGCCCCTGTCAGATTACAAAGGCGCAGGAGGCGCGTTTTTCTGCCATTGGAAAGAAGCTGGCAGCCCTTGTGAATTTGCACGGGATTATGGATGTAGAAGTCATCGACGACGGCGAGGATTTTAAGGTGCTGGAAATTGACGCCAGAATTCCAAGTCAGACGCCGATTGCCGTGCTTCATGCTTCTGGTATGAATGAGCTTTCTGAGCTTGGAGATGTGATTGTAAACGGCAGGTTTACAGTGCCGCAGTGCAATCTAGGGCGGTATAGCGCCTATGAGCATTACCTGCGGATGGCGGGCGCTGTATGTCAGGAAGGAGAGCACATGATGGCACAGGCAGGACCGCTGCGGCGGCTTGACGGTTTTTGCGGCAGCCAGGTATGTTTGCTTGACTTAAAAGAAAACGGTGATTTTCGCGGCATTTTTGTAAACTGTGCGGATTCGGCTGAAGACCTGGAAGTGCAGCGTGAAGCGGTATTACAAAAGCTAAAAACCTTACCATAAAACTTAAAAATATTGGTAGTCAAATAATATTGTCTGTGATACAATACTGGTGTAGTGATTTTGAAGGAGTTTTGATGATGGAGAAATTTACGGTAACACAGGCGGAGAGAATCGGAGAATTGAACGGCAGTAAGGAACTGCTTGCATCTGAATTTGAGACTGTACAGGATCGGGATAAGGCATTTCGCAGCGCCGAAAAAGAACTGGTTCGCGGCTGCCGTGCCAAAATCAAAGAACTTCTCGATGAGAAACATATCACGCAGAATATTCTAGTAGGCAGGAGTCTGGAAGATTGGCTGATCGGCGAGGGTTTTACTAAAGTTGTGACGCCAACCATTATCACCAAGGATATGCTTGCCAAAATGACCATCGATGAATTCCATCATCTGTCGGAGCAGGTTTTCTGGCTGGACAAGAAGAGATGTCTCAGACCGATGCTTGCGCCGAATCTTTATGTGGTGATGCGTGAACTGCGCAGGATCACAGGGGAGCCGGTCAAGATTTTTGAAAGAGGCTCCTGTTTCCGAAAAGAATCCCAGGGGGCACAGCACATGAATGAGTTTACCATGCTGAATTGTGTGGAATTGGCACAGGTGCCCGAAGGCGGACAGCTAGAAGAAATGAAGCGGCTGGCAAGATGCGCCATGGAGGCGTTGCATGTGCCAGAGGATGAATATGCGTTTGTAGTAGAAGAATCTACCGTTTATGGACATACTTTAGATATAGAGATCAATGGAATGGAAGTGGCGTCCGGTTCTTACGGACCGCATTTCCTTGACGCCCAGTGGGGTGTCTTCGATACATGGGTGGGCATCGGCTTTGGCATTGAGCGCCTGACCATGGCTTTGAACAAGAGCAAGACCATTAAACGCTACGGCGGCAGCATTGCCTTTATCGATGGACAGCCACTGAACGTATAACGGTAGGATGCAGAGACGGATAAGAGGACAGCAAGATGACCAGACTCAGAACAGAATGGATTGACTACATGCTGGACGGCATGGAAGACTATAACCAAAATTTAAAGGCGCATACTGGTATGGACTTGGCGCAGCTGATGACAGATACTTTTGCAGCAGGCGAGGAAGCACTTTCACGCGCGCAAGAATCTGTAAAGGTTGCGGTCGTTCCCATTACACAGGGAGAAGGCATCATCGGCAGCTTCAGTGAATCTGTCGCAGCCATTGTAAAATCCATGGGATTTTGCGCAGATGTAATGCCTCATACAGATGTGGATGGGATTTATGATGCAGCGCGCCTTGGATATGACGTGCTGTTCTTTGCAGATGATAGTAGATATTTGGCACTGCATTTGAAATCTGGAAGGTACTCTGATAATAACGATGCAACGGCACTTGGATTTATCAAAGCGCTGTTTGCCATGATGGAAAAGAAGGGAATCCAACCAAAGCAGGAAAAAATTTTGCAGATCGGCTACGGCATTGTAGGTCGCTGCGCTGCAGAAATTTTGCAAAAATTGGGAATGGATTTCGACTTATATGACAAAGATCCTTCTGTCATTTCGGATTTTGCGGGCATGACGGTTTCTAGCAGAGACGAAATTAAGAAGTACAAATATATTTTAGATTTTACCAACGAAGGCGGATGGCTGCACAAAGAGGATTTGTGCGAAGATGTCACTTATGCAAGCCCAGGGGTGCCATATTCTATGGATGAAGCTACGGCAGCGCACTTTGAAGCGCAGTCTGTCCATGACAATCTGGAGATTGGCACGGCAATCATGCTGGGTGAATGCCTTTTTGGTGAATGATGATGTGGGGTGCGGATCGTATGGATCACATGGACTCTAAATCCATGCAGCCGGGTGAGACTCCCGGGCACCTCGCCAATTTTAACTAAATTTGATTTTACGGCGCTTTTGCAGATTGAGGGGAATTCGCCCAATCTGCACAACGGAGTTGAGATACGTTGTGCAGATTGAGAGAAATTCGCCTGAAATGCACAACTCAGCCGAAAAAGGTTGTGCAGATTGAACAGAACTCGCCTGAAATGCACAACAGAGCTGAAATAAGTTGTGCAAATCGAGTAAAATCTATCTGAAATGCACAACTCAGCCGAAAAAAGTTGTGCAGATTGAACAGAACTCGCCTAAAATGCACAACAGAGCTGAAATAAGTTGTGCAAATCGAAATAA
>CANBFZ010000273.1 GCA_947367725.1 uncultured Eubacterium sp. | reverse complement strand
ACACGACGGGTAGAGATATCCCATTTTTCCGCCGCCTGTGTAACTGTTAAATACTCCATCTTTTATACCTCCTCATTTGAGGACCACTTATATAAATATAGCATATCACAATATCGGAACAATTACAATATATCCCAAAATATTTTAACATACATTTGCCGATAATAGAGCATTCAACAGATCGTATAACAAAATAGTATCCCCCACCTTTGCGCTCTATGCTTTTGGTACTGTCAGCGAGTGAACGGATGAACAAACAGTCTTGTCTTTGAATTCCAAAGCCGCACACAAGAACGGAGATGATATTTTTGAATAATGTAATCAATAAAAAATTGAGAATAAAATTACGGCTGACCGAAGAGGAAAATGAAAAACTAATACGCTGTTCAACAGCGTGTGGACTGTTCAGTTGATGGATATTTATTACAACGGCATAGGCATACTCTATGAGCTTCGTCCCGAAGAAATAGAAGAGACGTTCCAAGAGCATATGACACAAAGGGAATCCAGTAAAGCAAAAACGGCATAGCTAAAGGCTATACCGCTTAACAAAATCGCTGTATTATTCAATTACAACACCGTCTTCGTCCACCATGATGTCATCGCCTGTGGATGCTTCTGCCTGTTGCTCTTCTAGTGTTTCTAACAGCTGTGCCTGAATTTTCTCCAGCATTTCCGGATTTTCCTGCAGCCATTTCTTTACATTCTCGCGCCCCTGCCCGATTCTGTCGCCGCCATAACTGTACCAGGAACCAGCCTTGTCTATAATCTTCAGTTCCACAGCACTGTCAAGCACATCGCCTGCCTTGGAAATACCTTCTCCATACATAATATCAAATTCAGCCTGTTTAAATGGCGGTGCAACCTTGTTCTTGACAATCTTCACCTTGGTTCTGTTACCGATCATCTGATCGCCGCTCTTAATGGTTTCCACTCTTCTGACATCAAACCGCATGGAAGCATAAAACTTAAGTGCGCGACCGCCAGTCGTCACCTCAGGGCTTCCATACATAACACCGATCTTTTCTCGCAGCTGGTTGATAAAAATCACACAAGTATGTGAACGATTGACATTGCCAGCAATCTTTCGCAGTGCTTGAGACATCAGCCTTGCATGCAGACCAACGTGGTTATCTCCCATCTCACCTTCAATTTCGGCTTTAGGAACCAGCGCGGCTACTGAGTCAATGACAATGACGTCTAAGGCACCGCTACGCGCCAGCATATCACAAATCTCCAGCGCCTGATCCCCTGTATCCGGCTGAGACACCAGCAGTTCATCGATCTTAACGCCCAGATTCTTGGCGTAAACAGGGTCTAATGCATGCTCCGCATCGATGAAAGCAGCCTTTCCCCCCTTCTTCTGGGCTTCTGCAACGATATGCAGTGTCAGGGTAGTCTTACCAGAAGATTCTGGTCCGTAGATCTCTACAATTCTTCCCTTCGGTACCCCGCCTACACCGGTTGCCAAATCCAGACTGATGGAACCGGTAGAAATGGTTTCTATATTCATCTTGGTATTATCACCAAGCTTCATAATGGCACCCTGGCCGAACTGTTTCTGAATCTTGTCCATTGCATCCTGCAATGCCGCCTCGCGCTGTTCTTTTTCGCTTTTTGGGTTCTTTGCGTTTTTCTGTTCTTTTGCTGTCGCCATATCTTACCTCCAAATAGAGAACGTTTGTTCTTAATCTATAATAACCCATTTGCCGCTTTCGGTCAAGCATTTTCTTCATACTTTTTGAAAGTTCTTGTTCCGCCTGTTCCATGCAGCTTTATATGATTCTAAGAATATCATATTTTACATTAAATGTCAATAATTACAAATTTATCAATTTGCATATGACGACTTTCCTATCCGATGATTTGATGGATGATATCGAACATACACAGTACTGCATAATGGCGGTTCCATTTGCGGCTAACGTTTCGCATTCTGACTTCTCTAACCTGGGTATGCCCATCAAATACACAACCGATATAAATCAGCCCCACCGGTTTTTCTGGAGTGCCGCCGCCAGGTCCTGCAATACCAGTAACTGAAATGCACAGTCTGCTTCCTGTTTTTTTTGCCAGCCCTTCTGCCATTTCTTTCGCCACCTGACTGCTTTCTGCTGTATAGGCAGTCAGGGTTTCTTCTTTTACACCCAGTTCCTCCATCTTTGCCCCATACGTATATGTCACAAGCCCCCGGTCAAAAACTTTAGAAATACCGGGCAAATCGGTCAGTGCACCAGAAAACAATCCGCCTGTACAGGACTCACAAGCAGAAACAGAAATATTTCGAGCCAGCAGCTTTTTCGATACCACTTCTGCCAGTTCCTCATCATCATAGCTATAAATATATGCGCCGACCCGCTGGGAAATTTTTTCCGTCATAGCTTCCACCGCAGCGACTGCTTCTTCCTTGGTTGTCCGCTTGGAAGCCACTCGCACGCTGCATTCTCCTTCTTTTGCATAAGTTGCAATCGTCGGGTCTGTCTGTGCATCAATCAAATCGAGAAGTTCCGTCTCCAGGGAAGATTCTCCAATACCGAACAGCCGCAGTGTCTTATAATAAATCACGCCTGTCTGCAGTTTTTCCAAATAGGGGCGTACCCGGTGTTCCCACATCCACGCCATTTCCCGTGGTGGTCCCGGCATACAGATGATCATTTTTTCGCCTTCAGAAAGTGCCATACCTGGCGCACTGCCGACTGCATTGCTGAATACTTCTGCTCTGCTTGGCATCATCGCCTGCTTGTAATTATTCTCTGTCATCGGCTTACCATAAGCCTTTGCCCGCTCTAAAAGCGCCTGCATGCTGGGTTCATGCACCACCAGTTCATCATGCAGCGCCGCGCAGGCCGTTTCTTTGGTTAAATCATCCTCTGTGGGACCCAGACCGCCAGTCGTGATAATCAAATCACAATCACGAAATGCCATTTCGATCAGTTCGGCAAGCCGTGCCGAATTATCACCCACAGTATAGTGATACATAACGTCAAAACCCAGCAGATTCAACTGCTGGGATAAAAATACCGTATTGGTGTTGGTAATCTGTCCAAAGAGAATCTCAGTTCCGACGCTTAAAATTGCAGTCTTCATTTAGATATGCCTCCTTATATTACATCGAGAATACGTTTTTATTTTTCCAAATATATTCTATCCCGGAGTACACTGTCATAAACAGAGAAGCCCACAGGAAAATGTCTCCCGCTAACGCGCAGTAATGCTGTACTTCTGGCATGCTGCCCAATGCTGCAGCAAGAAGCAGAAGTGGCACTGCAATCATCTGTAAAACCGTTTTTAGTTTACCGCTCATGCCGGCGGCAATGACAAGCCCTTCTGCAGCGGCTACTGTCCGCATACCTGCTACTGCAAATTCTCTTGCCAAAATAATGATCAGCATATAAGTGTCTGAGCTGCCCACTGCTCTTTTTCAAAATGTCTCTGGCCAAAATTAGCACTGATGGGCTCTTCCTATCACCTGGTCTGTATCTCTGTTTCCAAACAGAAACCTGATTT
>CANBFZ010000272.1 GCA_947367725.1 uncultured Eubacterium sp. | reverse complement strand
AATTTTATATTCGCTGATGCCGTATCCAGCGTCATGGAGAAACCAGTAGATTCGGTTTCTGCCTGCAATTTCACTTCGCTGGTTAATTTCGTGAATTGCAGACAAAATAAGTCTGGAAATATCATCTGCGTTTGCCGCGGCAGAAAAATGTGTATTGCGATTTTTCACTGCAGCAACATCAAAAGGCAAATCTTCCGGCATCACTGTATTTTTTTCACTGATTGCCAGCGCGAGTTTCATTGTGTTAAGCAGTTCTCGGACATTCCCTTGCCAGTCGCAGCGCATCAGCGCATCCATAGTCTGCGTGCTGATTTCTTTATTGCTGCAAAACAGCGTATTCATCCAGTGTTTTACAAGGATTGGAATATCTTCTCTGCGTGCAGAAAGAGGCGGCAGATATAAATAACCTTCTTTTAACCGGTAGTAGAGGTCTTTGCGGAAGGTTTTCTGCGCAGTCATTTCTTCTAAATTGCGGCTGGTAGATGCAATGATGCGTATGTCGACAGGAATGCGTGTTTTTCCGTCCACTTTCATGATTTCTTTTTCTAGCAGCACTCTGAGAATTTGCGCTTGGATTTTCAGAGAAGCTTCGCCGATTTCATCAAGAAAAATGCTGCCGCCTTCTGCCTGCTGAAAGAGACCGATGACGCCTTCTTCTTCACATCCGAACAGTTCTGTTTCAATACGAGAGTCAGACAGTGCAGAAAAATTAATGGAGACAAAAGGCGCATTTCGCCTTGCAGATCCATAATGTATTGCGCTGGCGAAGATGGATTTGCCTGTTCCGCTGTCGCCTTCCATGAGAACAGATAAATCTACAGCAGCTATTTTTTCGGCATAGCGCTTAACTTTTTTTAGGCAGGCACTTTGACCGATGATATCGCTGAATTCATATTTGGCATGATAGCTGGGTCCCCGTAAAGCGGTGCGGACAGCTTTGGAGGCTTTGCCGGCTTCGTCAGCAGCATCCGATATTCGTTTGGCAAGAATCAGAAGATCGTTCAGATACTGCTTTGCATAGAGCGGCACATAGGTTTCTACTTGCCCGTAATGTTGCATGATTTGTATTACCGTGGAAAAATCAAACGTTCTGGCGCCGATATTGTAAACACTTTCTACACCGGCAGGTACATGAATCATAGCATCTGCTGTAATGGCGATGGGACGCGCTTTAGCAGAAAAGTCGCAGTCTGGTGAATACGGTACAAAGTGCAAAAAGTCAAAACCGCTGGCGTTTAATTCCTGAATCACTTCTTCGGCAGAAGCGCGGGATTCCATGACGACTAAAATTTCTCGATCACGAGGGAGAAATAGAATCTTGTCCAGTTTATGGCTGCAAATAGTGCGGGTACCGATGATTTTTGTATTCAGCAGACTAGAGAGTCCCTGCTTTTCAAACTGATGGAAAGCCGCTTCATCAACAAACACGCCAAAGTATGTGCCGGAAAGCGTCGTCGGGTCTCCTGCAGTTGTACTATACAGTGTGATGGTTGTTTGCGGCGGCAGGATGCTTTGTAATTGTGATTTTAATGTGCGCAGTGTGAAAAAATGGTCTGCGACCAGAAGCAGTCTGTCATTTGTTTTCAAAGGGATCATAACTCCTTTCCAATGCTTACTTAGATTGTATCATAAGAAGGCGCAGGTGCGTATGAATTTTAAATTATTTCCTTAGAAAAATTTAAAAAATTAACTGCAAGGGGCAAGATTCTTAAAATTTGAAGCAGTTTTTTTACGCTATTGCAATTCTTCTTTGCCCCCTATAGAATAAAGGCAAAATTCGGAAGAAAGACGGGGAACGATAATCGTGATCAACAAAAAAGAAATTACCGGTGCACAGAAGATGATTTGTCAGATTTTGGATCCGGGCAGTTTTATGGAGATAGGCGAGACAGTCACGGCCAGGCTGACAGACTTCTATACGCCGGATACCAAGGACAAGCCATCAGATGGTGTTATTACAGGATACGGCACCATCGGCGGGCAGCTGGTTTATATATTCAGTCAGGATGTGGAAGTGCTGGGCGGTACTTACGGCGAAATGCACGGGCAGAAAATCAATCGGCTTTATGAACTTGCCATGAAAGCCAAAGCGCCGATTATCGGGCTTCTGGACTGCCATGGATTCCGTATTGAAGAAGGACTGGATAGTTTAGATAAATTTGCAAAGCTGTATGCTTTGCAGGCACAGGCTTCTGATATCATTCCGCAGATGATGGCGGTTGTCGGCATGTGCGGCGGCGGTATGTCCATCGCTGCAAATATGGCGGATTTTGTCTTTGTAGAAAAAGAACACGGACAGCTCTTTGTCAATTCGGCAAACGCCATTGACCGGAGCTTTGATGAGATTGTAGCCCAGGCAGATTATACAGATGCAAGCATGGATTTTGAAGAAATCAAAGATTCGATTCGGACGCTGGTACACACGCTGATTCCTGCCAATACGGAGCGAAAGCCGCGGCAAAAGCCTTGTAACGATGATTTGAACAGACTTTGCCCAAATCTGGCAGGTCTGAGCGGAGACGGCAGAGCCATACTGAAAGAAATCTCTGACGATGGATTTTTCTTTGAAACCAGAAGAGATTGTGGAGAAGATATGGTAACAGGCTTTATTATGCTGGACGGCATTGTCATCGGCGCAGTTGCCAATCAGAAGTCGAAAGCAGGGACAAGACGAATCAGTGCAGAAGGCTTTGATAAGGCGGCAACGTTTATTGAACTGTGCGATAAGTTTTCTTTCCCGATTCTGACTTTGACAGATACAGAAGGGTTTGACACGGCAGAGGAGCAGGAAATTTATCTGCCAAAGGCTGCAGGTCGTATGATTAAGGCGCTGACAAAGGCACGAGCGCCAAAAGTAAACCTCATAACAGGAGAAATTTACGGAAGCGCTTACAGCATTATGAACAGTAAAGGACTGGGCGCAGATTATGTCTTTATGTGGGACGGCGCAAAGGTGAACCTGATTAATGCAAAACAGGCGGTGGAAATTCTTTATCCGCAGGCAGACTCGGCGGTTATTGCGCAGCGCATTGCTGATTACGAAAAGAGCCACAGCAGCGCCAGAGCACTGGCTAGACATGACTATGTGGATAAAGTCATTGATCCGTCTGAAAGCAGAAAGTATCTGGTAGGTGCTTTCGAAACCTTTGCTAATCTATATTAGGGAGGCACTAGATGACAATAACAGAAATATTCGCCAAAGCGGGGATGAATACCTTGCTGGGCATGGGCACAGTGTTTGTGATGCTGGTCTTGATCAGCTGCATCATTTCGCTGTTTCGATATATTCCGCAGCCGGGTGCGAAGAAGAAAGCAGAGCCCGCAAAAGCGGCACAGACGGTATCTGCTGGAACGGCTTTCGCGCAGACAGAAAACGATGTTCTCATTGCAGTGATTTCAGCCGCCATTGCAGCGGCGTCTGCGGCAGAAGGTAGTGCAGAGAAGGAAGACAGTGAGGCTGGCACATACATTGTTAGATCGATTCAAAGAAGAGGAAAGTAAGAGAGGAATACCATGGAAACAT
>CANBFZ010000271.1 GCA_947367725.1 uncultured Eubacterium sp. | reverse complement strand
GATGGCAAAAGCCCCAGCTTTAAGGAAAAGATTAGCATCAGCATCAGCGCCAGCCAAAATCCCGGAACTGCAGAAAGAACCATGGAAGTCGTCGTCAGTACATTGTCCAGTACCGAATACTGCTTTACGGCAGAAATCACACCAAGGATAATGCCGATGACCGCACCCAGAAGACAGGACCAAAAAGTGAGCCAGAAGGTCGCAGGGAATCTTGCCAGAATTTCATTGAACACCGGCATGCGAGTTCTGTAAGAAATGCCAAAATCAAACTCGGTAACAATATCCTTTATATAGTTAAAAAACTGTGTAAAGAATGGCTGATCTGCACCGAGGGCATGATTGAGCGCGTCAATGTCTGCCTGTTTGGCGGTCATACCCAGAATCAAAGATCCCGGATCGCCCGGCGTCAAATACATAATAGTAAACACCAGGAACGTGGCGCCAAACAGAACGGGGATTGTGAATAATAACCTTTTAATTACGTACTTATACATACTGTTTCCTCCGTCTTTTTCGTTTAGGTTTTGTATAATACCAATTTTCTTTTATCGACATTTTAACTCATTTTGTAAAATTCGTCAATGAATTTGCAAAATTTATATTGCAAATTTTTTCAAAATTTGATAATATGGTGTTACAAACAAAGAATCAATCGAAAATAAAGGAGGAACGCCAATGACTACCAACCAAAGGTGGCCCTATCCGCCAGCGGTCGGCAAAACCACCCATATGGAAGCTGACGTGCTGGTGCTGGGCGGCGGTATCGCAGGCTGTATGGCAGCGATTTCGGCGGCGAGAAAAGGCAAAAGCGTCATTCTCGTAGAAAAAGGCGCAACGAAGCGCAGCGGCGCAGGCGGCAGCGGCTGTGACCATTGGGAATCCGCAGCAACCAATCCGTGCTCCGGGGTAACCCCGGAAGAACTGGTAGACGCCATGCTGGACGACAACGACGGTTACAACAACGCCATTTCCCATTACATAGAATGTAGAGAAGGCTGGGACCATCTGCAGGAAATCGAAGAGATGGGCGGCAAAATCAGAGACACAGAGGACGAATTCGCAGGAGCCGACTTCCGCGATGAGAAAACCAAGCTGATGTTTGCCTACGATTATAAGAACAAATTCACCATCCGTATCTGGGGTACGACTTTTAAGCCTGCTATGGAAAAAGAACTGAAGAGACTGGGCGTCAAAATTGTGGATCGCGTCATGGTCACTTCCCTTTTGACAGAAGGCGGCAAAGTCGGTGCAAAGTGTATCGGCGCTACCGGCATCCACACCAGAACCGGCGAATTTTATGTATTTTCCGGCAAAGCCAGCATCATCACCATGTCAAGACCAGCAAGAGTATGGCTGTTCTCATCGGCACACCCTGGTCTTTGCGAATTCCGTCCGATGACGACCATCGGTGACGGGCATGCCATGGGATGGCGTGCAGGCGCTGAATTCAATATGATGGAAAAATCCGTTCGCGCAGAGTTTTCTTCCGCAGGACGTTCCTTCCCACCATACAGTGCTGGCAACAACCACAATACTTGGTATCCGGCTTCTCTCATTGATGCAGAAGGAAAAGAAATTCCTTACGCCGACAGAGACGGCAATATCTTAAAGGATGTCAAATCCAGATTCTACCCTGCCGAAGGACAGCACTACTTCATGAAGGGCGGCAATATCGAGCAGGCGAAATACGAATATGACGGACCGGAAACCCTTCCATATGATAAATTGAAAGAAATGGGCTATAAGCTTCCTTTCTATGCAGATCTTTCCTCCATGCCGGAACTTGAAAGAAAAGTCATCTGGGGCATGATGGTAGGGCAGGAAGGTAAGACAAACGTACCAGTTTATAAGAACTTTACCGAAGCAGGATTCGATCCTGAGAAGCACGTGCTGCAGTGCTATGGCGTAGGCTGGACCAGTGCAGAGTTCCTGCCGCAGGAACGGCAGCTCTTCGGTATGCCTGGCGGATTCATGAATGACTGGAACCTGATGACTAACATTGAAGGACTTTTTGTTGCAGGCGACAGCCTGTACTCTTCCAACTGCTTCGGTCACGCCGCTTCTACAGGAAGCTATGCAGGCAGAAAGGCTGCTTCCTTTACAGAGGGCAAAGAACAGGTATTCCCTTACCAGCCGCAGATTGACGCAGAAATCGAACGAGTTTACGCTCCCCTTTACGCAGATCCGAAAACAGGCATCAGCTGGAAAGAACTCAACGAGGCCACCGCAAAAGCGATGCAGAATTACTGCGGTGAAATCAAGCGTGATGAACTCCTTGAGTCTGGTGTGGAACTTCTTGCAAGATACGAAAAGGAATTCGTTCCAAATGCTTACGCTGCAAACCCGCATGAACTTACGAGACTGCTGGAAGTATTCGATATCCTCACTGTATCTCAGATGATTCTGCAGGCTTGTCTAGCAAGACATCAAACCTGCGAAAAGCTGGAATTCTTCCGTTCCGACGATGACGGCAAAGAAAAAGCACCATTCATCCTGATCAGTCAAGACGGAGAAAAAGTCATCCGCAGAGAAGTGCCGCTGGATTATGCAGGCAACATCAAGGAAAACTACGAAAAACACAATCAAGATTATATCGAGGAAAAGAAAGGAGGCTGCTGCGAATGAAACCGATGAAAGAATTTACCATTAGAAAAACGCCTCCTGCTGTACCTCTCACCTTTGATACAGAAAAGTGCATCGGCTGCGGTCTTTGCATGGAAGCATGCCAGATGGATGTACTGATTCCGGCGGCAGAAAAAGGCGCGCACCCTGAGGTAGCTTACGCCGATGAATGTTGGTACTGCGGCTGCTGCGTCATGGAGTGTCCAAAGGACGCCATCAAGCTGCACCACCCGCTGATGAATCAGACCCGCTGGGTAGAAAAGGCAAGCTTACTTGCGAAAGGAACTGAAAAATAATGGAACTGTTAAAAGAACTGACCCAGGCCTGGGGCGTAGCAGGCCGCGAAAAAAATATCCGCGCCATCATCAAGAGAGAAATTGAAGGTCACTGCGATGAAATGTTGACAGATGCGGTAGGCAATTTAATCGCTGTCAAATACGGTGCCGACCATCCTGACAAGAAAAAAATCATGCTGGCTGCCCATATGGACGAAATCGGTCTGCAGGTGAAAAAGATCGAAGGCGATGGTCGCATCAAAGTATGTCATGTCGGTTTTGTCTGGGCAGGCGCCCTCTTCAACGACAAAGTGGTCTTCCAGAACGGCACTGTCGGTGTAGTTGGCTGCGAAGGCATGATCTGGGACGCAAAAAATGATTTAGATAAACTATACATAGACATCGGCTGCACGTCCAAAGAAGAAACCGAAAAATATATCAAAGTCGGCGACTACTGCGGCTTTATCGGGAACTACTACGAACTAAAAAACGAACGAATTACGGCCAAATCCTTCGACAACCGAGTCGGCTGTTACATTCTGATTGAGGCTTTAAAGAAAAACGACGGCACCGGTCCCAATGATATTTACTATGTCTTCACGGTACAGGAAGAAGTCGGCTGCCGCGGTGCTATCGT
>CANBFZ010000270.1 GCA_947367725.1 uncultured Eubacterium sp. | reverse complement strand
TTTGGTGTGCTGCCGACGGTTATGGCAATCGGAACATTGGCGCTGGTTCTGGCAAACAATACCTCCATTTTTGAGATCTGTGGAAAACCATTCCTGCCGCTTCTGGAGTTATTGCAGGTGCCGGAAGCTGCGGAAGCATCTAAGACTATGATTGTTGGATTTACAGATATGTTCACGCCTTCCATCATTGCGGCGGAAGGGATTGCAAGTGAAATGACCAGATTCATCGTAGCGTCTGTATCTGTAACCCAGCTGATTTACTTATCTGAGGTTGGCGGACTGATTCTTGGTTCTAAGCTGTCGGTCAATATCGTAGAACTGTTCATTCTTTTCTTAGAAAGAACGATCATCAGTTTATTGATTATTTGTCCGTTAGCGCATATCATTTTTTAGGTGTGGTCATATCCCTGTGAAACGGCAGAGAAAAATCCCGATGATATTCATATCATCGGGATTTTTGCGTTACAATGCAGCAGATCTTGCTGTTATTTTTCATAGACCCATTCCAAATGGTCGCCCGCCTGTAAAATGGTTTCACCTGCAGGCAGATCGGACGATGTGCCGTTAATCTTATACTGCCAGGTGCGCCGGGCATAGATATCTCCGTTGTTTAAGTCGTTGATGCCGACTACGGTTCCATCGGTGGTTTCAATATTGACCGGCATTTCGTTGACATTGCAGAAGAGCTGGATGGCTTCCAGTACAGACGAATCTTCTTCAATTTTGAATGGCATCTCGTTTACATCATCCAGATTGGACTTTTTCGGATAGTCGATGCTGATGGTAATTGTAATCGGGTTGATGATTTCCATTTCTTCTGGTTCATTTCCGCAGCCCGTCATAAAAAAGACGGACGTAAGCAAGATGATGCACAGGATCGCGCAAATGGGTTTTCTCTTTTTCATAAGAGCTCCTTTTATTAACATACCTGTATCACAGGTTATTTCTATTGTATCACAAAACCGTCTCAATTATAAGCGCATTGTTGTAAGAAGGTCGTACATTTCTGCTTCACAGTCGCTTTCTAAATCGTAGACAACCAGGCTGTCAAGGATGGTCATGCTGGCATGCATGGAAGAAAAGTACTGTAGACTCTGATCCAGCGGGTTTTCTACAAAAACAGTGAAGTCTGCACGTTTGCCCTGCTCTATGGAACCGTAGTCTTTGGAACAGCCCAACAGTTGGGCGGCGCCTGTTGTCAGCAGGTCAATGGCTTCAGTTGTGTTTCGGGCATGGGCAAAGACTGATTGGTTTAAAAAGTCAGAAGCCCAGGTAGTCAGAAACGGCGCATCGCTTTCTTCTGCTTCAGAAGCGATTTGATCAGAAGCGAGGACAAAGGTATTGTTTTTGCAGCCTTTGCTACGTAAGGCAGTAAAAACAGAGGCTGCTGTTTCGGCAGACGGGCGGTCCACTGCATCCAGATGGATGTGATATCCTTTGTCTGCCACCGCCTGACAGATGGTCATCAGCGCGTCCTTAGAAAAATAGGACAGCGTTTCATCTTGGGAGACCTCCAGATTCAGAAAATCACTGGTTACCAAATGATCCAGTTCAATGCAGGCGGTTTTACCAGCGGTGAGTCTATGCAAAATCAGTTCTGGCGCGATCGGTCGATTGATATGAAGGTTGGCGAACAGACGCTGTTTTACTGGCATACTTTCGCCAATTCGTGCAATGAGACAATCCCGATACAGCCGCAGAAAATAGTCGGGCGTGTGCAGCGGGAAAATGGACGTGACACCTCTGTCTGCCAGATGATTGCATGTGCTGACGGCTGCTTCTTCCACCGCTTCAAAATCCATGGGTGCGAGAACATCCAGCACATAATCAGCAGAGAGATAGGGGATACCGTCTTCTTCTGCGGATTCATAAATCATGTTTGCTGCCAGGGTATTAAACCAGCAGTGTACCCCGCTGATGCCCAGCAGAAGTACCGGTTGGTCGGAGATGATTTCGTCTAAAAGGGCTTGGACTTCTGCGCTGTCCTCATAATCGGAAAGGATCGATTCATTATATCCATATCCAAAAACAATGTCGCTGTCTGTCGTTTGTCCATAGCTTGCGACTGCTTCCAGCACGGTATCAAGATCCCAGACTGGGTCGATTTCCAGATACAGTCCCGCAAAGGCTGTCAGGATATCGGTATTGTGTACTTCCATAAAGCCGGGAAATAGGTATTGCTCTGCCAAATCCACCACGGTCGTATCTTGCGTCAGAATTTCATCCATTCCCTCGAAATCGCCTACCGCAAGCACTTTGCCGTCTTTGCATGCAACGGCAGACGCCCAGGGAAATGCTGGGTCCTGTGTGTAGACATGTCCGTTTTTGAAAATAACGTCTGCTGTTTGTTTCTTTTTGAATAATCCGAATGCCATGTATAAACCTCCGCCTTGATGGTACTTTTTATAGAACCAGTTTACCACAAAATCATTTTGTGGTAAACTGAAACTATGAAGATTGAAACATATGAAAAAACCATAGACGTATCTGCGTATCTGGACGGATATGTGAATGTGGACGAATTTTTAGCATGCTGCAGAGCTTGCGGCAATTACGACAGGAAATGGTCCTGCCCATCCTTTTCCTTTGATCCGGTGGAAGATTACTGGAAGAAGTTTCATACTTTTTATGTAATCGGAAAGAAAATGATTCTTTCCGAGACGGAAAAAGAAAACTGGGAAGCCTGTATGGCAGAAGTCAAAGCAGAACTTACGGAGACACTTTTTCAGAAAGAAGAAGCCTGTCCGGGGAGCAGATCTCTCAGCGCGGGCAGCTGCGCAGTCTGCGGAGAAGACAATTGCAGCAAGCCCCAAGGGCAGCCTTGTCGATATCCGGATAGAATGCGGTATTCCATAGAAGCGCTGGGCGGCAATGTGGGACTGACTGCAAGTAGGCTTTTGGGCATCAATCTGCAGTGGATCGAAGAAGGGAAAGTGCCAGATTATTTTGTGCTGGTAGGCGGTCTGCTGTATTAGGGGAGGCATTATGAAATCAAAAGAAGTGGATTTAGGCGTAACTCCGGTGAAACGCCTGCTTTTTGTGCTGGCAGTGCCGGCGATTACATCGCAGGTGGTCAACGCCTTATATAATATGGTGGACAGAGTGTACATTGGTCATATTCCAGGAGAGGGCGCAGCAGCGCTGACCGGTGTGGGGATTTGTTTTCCTATTATTATGATTGTATCAGCGTTTGCATACCTGATGGGGATGGGCGGTGCACCCAGGGCCAGTATTTTTATGGGAAAACAGGACAAAGACACGGCAGAGAAGATATTGGGAAACTGTTTTACAGCGCTGATGATTACGGCTGCAGCGCTGACTGTTTTGGTATTGCTATGGAAAGAACCACTGTTGTATCTGTTTGGCGCCAGCGAAAATACCATTGACTACGCCGGCGCGTATCTTACGATTTATGCACTTGGGACGGTATTCGTGCAGATGACTTTGGGACTCAATGCGTTTATTTCTGCGCAGGGTTTTGCAAAGGTCAGCATGATGACGGTTGTAATCGGTGCGGTAACTAATATTGTGCTGGACCCGATCCTCATCTTTGTCTGTCATATGGGGGTTCGAGGGGCAGCG
>CANBFZ010000269.1 GCA_947367725.1 uncultured Eubacterium sp. | reverse complement strand
TGCCGATGTGCGGCCATGATACCATAGGCGTGACGGTCGCCCTCATCGAGGCTGGTCTAGTTGATGTACAGGAACCGATTACGACCATCAAGCTGGACACCCCTGCCGGCGTCGTCACAGTAGAAGCAAAAGTTACAGACGGCACAGTAGAGGAAGTTTCGTTTACCAATGCACCAGCCATGGTTCTCTGCCGCGATGTAGAAGTAGAAACCAAGGAATTCGGTAAACTGCAGCTTGACATCTCCTGGGGCGGCAACGTCTACGCGATTATTCCTGCGGAAACATTCAACCTTGCCATCGCACCAGAAAACTGCAGCAGATTCATTGAAATCGCCCGCTCCATTGCAAAAGACATCAACGCACAAGTGCACATACAGCATCCGACTCTGCCGTTTGTAGATCGTGTCACCCATGTAGAATTTTCCGGACCGCCGAAGAGCGCCGACGCCGACGTACAAAACATCGTCGTTGCGCTTCCTAAGGTCATCGACCGTTCCCCATGCGGCACGGGCACTTCTGCAAAAGCGGCATTGCTCTATGCAGAGGGCAAGCTGAAAGCCGGCGAAAGTTTTGTCCACGAAAGCGTCATCGGCTCCAAATTCAAATGTGAAATTGTTGCTGAAACAGAAGTCGGCGGCGTAAAAGCCATTGTTCCAAAGATTACAGGCAACGCTTGTGTCATCGGGTTTGCCAGCTGGATTCTGGACCCGAAAGATCCGTTCCAGGAAGGATTTTTACTGGATGTATAACGATAGATTATCAAGAAAAGTCAATTGGGAATACAAAGCCCTCCACGGCTGCTATTGGATGCTCTATTGTCTGACTACTGCCTATATTACCGTACTGCTTTTACCGTACGGTTTTTCCTCTGCAGTCATCGGCGTCATCGTTGCTGCCAGCAATATTCTTGCGGCTGCAGGACAGCTTGCCGTAGGTCGCTTTACAGATCGGTGCAAAAGTATCTCATGGAAACGGGTGCTCCTTTGGATCGGCATGCTGCAGGCAATCCTGCTGGCAATCCTTCTCCTCCTGCAGCGTCATGCCCTTGCCGCTGCGGTGCTGTTTCCCTGTTTTACAATCCTCATGTACTGTCAGATGCCCCTTGTGAATGCCGCTGTATTTGATTACACTTCGCGGGGACTGCAGATCAATTTTGGCAGCGCCAGGGGCACCGGTTCTCTCACATATGCCGCCATTTCTTTTCTGGCAGGGCAACTCATCAGTTCTTTGGGCGAGTCGGTGCTCCTCTATCTGAACGGCATCGTGCTGGCAGGACTTCTTGCTGTCACTGCCTGTATGCCTTGTTTGAAAGAGGACGCACCAGAAGATGCAAAAACGCCGCAGATGGATGCAGACCAAACCGGCTCTGCCCCGTCTGTTGGGCTTACCCAGTTCGCTGTCCGTTATCCGGATTTTATGCTGGTTTTATGTGGCAGCATTCTGTGCATGGCATTTCACAACATCGGACACACGTATATGATTCAGATTATGGAAGCCGCCGGCGGCGACAGTGCTGCCATGGGTACTGCCTTTTCTATCGAGGCCATCATGGAACTGCCTGTCATGTTTGGATTTTATAAAATCATCCAAAAATGTTCCGCGGAGCGGCTCATGTGCATTGCCGGCGCTGCTTTCGCACTAAAAGCACTCAGTTATGTGCTTGCTTCCAGTGTAACAGTTCTCTATCTGGCGCAAGTGCTACAGATGTGCAGCAATGCCATTTTTGTGCCCGCTTCCGTATATTACGCAGAGCAAAAAATGCGGACGCAGGACAGGGTGACAGGCCAAAGCTACATGACAGCATCCATCTCTGTAGGCGCCGTACTAGGCAATCTGCTGGGCGGACTGATCCTGGACAAAGCAGGACTATCCCCTATGCTGCTTAGTGCACTGCTGATGGCCGCTGTTGGCGCCATCATTATTGCTGTCGGCACAAAGAAGAACCCTCTGCACAGGAGGAACACCCATGAAAACTGATTTATGGACTGCTATTTTACCATATTGTGGAGACAATACGGGACAAAAATGCACTGGCATACATTTGGTCTATCAAGGACTTTTCTGCTTTTTATATGGGCGAACCGAAGAGGCTGATCCGCTGCTGCTGTGTACTACTGACGGTCTCATTCTCTCCGGCAGCGATCCAAAGAAAGCCGCCCCGCTTTGCGGCAGGCGGCTTTCTCTTACCAGTTTGCGCACCGCAGAACCGCAGCTCACCCTTTGTGAAGGACAGGGCTATGTCCTGGTCACCACAGCCCATGCAGATGCTGTCGCTGCAGCAAACCGTACTTGCCGAGATATGGCAGAACTATTGCAAATTTACCAGCGTAAAGATGACCAGAACCAGTATCTGCTGCACTGTCTTGATGCGCTCCACAACGCAGTCTCTATCTACGACAAAGATGCCAGATTGCTTTATGCCAACCGCATGTTCTGCTCCAACATGCAGATTTCTGATCCCACATCTGTCCTCGGCATGCCCATCGAAGAAATTTTGACACGTACCGGTATGAAAGTACACGCTATGGCAACAAACTCTCACCGCATGAAAATGATGGATGTACTGCAGACAGGAAAAGAGGTTCTAGACTGGGAAGTCCGTCTGGAATCCACCGCTTTCCCCAACAGTGCGCAACTGGTTTCCAACGATCTTTATCCAATCCTGGACACCAAAGGACGCGTACTGGGTATGGTGGAACTGATGCGTTCCCATCAGCAGGAAATGACGCGAACCAGAAAACTGGCGGGTTTGTCTGCTGAATATACCTTTGACCATATCATCGGTCAAAGTATGATCATGCAAGAAAGAATCCGCATAGCAAAAGAATTTGCTGGCAGCCCGTTCAATCTTCTGATTACTGGAGAAAGCGGCGTAGGCAAAGAATTGTTTGCGCAATCCATTCACAACTCCAGCTCTCGCCGCAAAGGTCCCTTTGTCGCTTTAAACTGCGCCAACTTTTCAGAGGGGCTCATTGAAAGCGAACTCTTCGGCTATATAGGCGGCGCTTTTACGGGTGCTTCCAAAAACGGGCAGGTGGGAAAATTTGAACTGGCAGACGGCGGCACCTTGTTTCTTGATGAAATCGGAGAACTGCCTTACCATTTTCAGTCGAAGCTGCTGCGCGTACTGGAAACTTGGACCATCACCCGTATCGGCAGTTCTAAGCAGATCCCTGTCAATGTGCGCGTCATCGCGGCAACCAACCGAAATCTTGAAGAAATGGTGGAAGAAGGATTATTTCGTCAAGACCTCTATTACAGGCTACAGGTATTGACTGTAGAAATTCCCGCTTTAAGAGAGCGCAAAGAAGATATCCCATTGTTGGCAGAAACCTTTCTGCGCCTTGCTGCCGCATCCGGCGGCAGACCTGTATCAACCCTAGAACCTGCCGCACAGCAGATGCTGATGCACTACGACTGGCCGGGCAATGTACGCGAACTGCGAAACGTCATGAATCGGGCGACTGTACTTTCCAAAACCAGCGAGATTTCCTGCGACGTTCTGGAACTATCCCTTTATTCCAAAAACGGCATGCGTAAAACCGCTGCTGGCGCTGCCTCGACAGCACCCTGCAGCATCCCGCTTTCTTCTTG
>CANBFZ010000268.1 GCA_947367725.1 uncultured Eubacterium sp. | reverse complement strand
GGATTGGTGTGTGTGGGGTGGTAGGGGATAGGGGGTTTTTGGAGAGGGAACTAGGAAAGGGGGTAACATTTGAAATGTAAATAAAGAAAATACCTAATGAAAAAAAGAGAAAAAAATATTATAATGATTCTATAGTTGTAATTGGAGGCACGGTTATGGATAGAATTACGCAAAGTATGTTGGAATCTTTTAAGCAGAGTAGCGGTATATCATTTGCTAACCAAACACTTGAGTTTGAGTATTTTGTTAATGATTGTGTTGTATGCAATGAGTATGGACTTCATGATTTTGATTTAGAGGAAGTTACAACAGGTAAAAGTACACAGGGAATAGATGGAATTGCAATTATTGTAAATCAAAAACTAGTGCATACCACAGAAGATATTGACGTTTTGATAGAATACAATCAGTCAATATCTGTAAAATTTGTTGTAATTCAGACAAAAACATCTGCATCATTTGATAATACAGAAATATCAAATATGATGACGTTTATAAATATATTTTTTAGTGATAATAATGAAATATTTGTTACAGAGCAAATGCAGAAATTCATTGAACTAAAGAACTATATTTTCTCTAAAGGTGATAAGTTAAAGAAGAATCCGGAATTGCTCTTATATTATGTTACATTGGGAACTTGGACTGATGATGAAAATTTGTGTACAGCTGCAAATCTTGGAAAAGAGATGCTCAGAAGGACTAATTTATTCTCTGAAATTAAGTTCATGCCATGTGGATCGGAAGAGATACAGAATCTATATAGAAAGACTAAATCAAAATTAAAAGCTACTTTTAGATTTGAAAAAAGAATTACGATGTATTCCGTTAGTGATGAAGAGGTTGGTTATAGCGGAGTACTACCTTTTAAGGAGTATAAAAAGCTTATTGTGGAAGAGAATGGAACTATTAAACCAGTCTTTGAAGATAATATTAGAGATTATCTAGGTCCAAACCCTGATGTAAATAAAAATATAAAAGAAACAATCCAAGATGGAGATGTCAATTCGTTTAGTATGTTGAACAATGGTATCATGGTGGTTGCATCTTCAATAAATATATCAGGTGATATAGCAACAATAGAAGATTATCAAATCGTTAATGGATGCCAAACCAGTAATATTTTGATAGAAAATATGGAAGATGCAGAAAACATTAATGAACTAATAATTCCTATACGTATAATTGCGACTAAAGATGAGAACCTAAAAAATAAAATTACAAAAGCTACAAATAATCAAACGGCTATAAAACCAGAGCAGCTAGAAGCTCTTTCTACATTCCAAAAAAAGCTTGAAGAGTACTATAAAACTTTTGAAGATCCAAACTCGTTGATTTATGAGCGAAGAACAGGGCAATATAGGGATAGCGATATTGCAAAGAATCGGATAGTTTCGATTCCAATGCAAATTAAAACTATTGCAGCGATGTTTTTAAATGAGCCGAGCGGTGTATCTGGGCAATATGGTACTGTAGCAAAACGTTTGGGTAATAAAATATTTAAAACAACTGATAAACTAATTATGTATTATGCAAGTGCTTTAGCATTGCATAAAATAGAGGGACTTTTTAGAACTGGGAAAATAGATAAGCAATATCGAAGAGCGAGATATCATGCAATTATGTTATTCAGGATTATAGTTTCCGAAGAAAAAATGCCAAAATTCAATGCAAGGAAGATGGAAACATATTGCAAAAAATTATTGGATGTTTTAAATGACGATGATGAAGCAGAGCGTATCTTTAGTGAAATTATAGATTTCATAGTTTCAAAGGATGGCATAATAGATATTGCTAATCGAAAATGCTTTGAACGTAAAGAGACTACAGATTATTTATTAGGGCAGGTAGAGGAACTCGCAGAATATGTAAAAGAGAATAAGAAGAGCATTAAATAAACCGTGGGTCCACAAATGGGAACAGCTTCATCTCCGACTCAAAAGAATAGGTGAAGTTGAAAGATAATAGATATTGAAATCACTTGATTTCCAACCCATTAGACCATGCTTGAAATCCAGCATCCTGAAGTTTATGAATGGGTTAAAGAGCAAAAATCTCTCCTCACAGGAGAATTTGATTTGTCTACAATTCGAGAGAAAAATAAAACGCAGAAGGACCTGAAAGATTGTTACACCGCACAGATTGATGCAATGTTGCAGAAAAACGGTCATTCAATTGAGTTCCTTTCACATCTATTCCCTCATTTCGGACGGAAAATCGGGGAAATATATGAAGTATACAATTAAATGTGTTCCGGAAGAATAATCAAATTGAACACCCTGAAAAATTTGATCGATATTTTAGCTTGGATTTGGACGAAGTTTCTATAAGGAAATCTGAGACTGTGAAAAAAATCCGCACAATCATGCGTTTACAGCGCAGAATTTGTGCGGATTTTATAAGTTGGAAAATAACTGGAATTTCTTATAGCTTAAACGTCTGGAATTTTTCTGTGGTGCCATCTTCTTCCTTGAATTCATAGTCGTTGCCCGGCAAGATGGCGTTGGCGGTAATGCCAACGATGGCTGCGATGGCTAGACCGGAGAGCGTAATGGTTGCATCTGCTACAGTAAAGGAAATACCGCCTGCGGCATTGAACCCCAGCGCGCAAACCAAAATCAGCGCAGCAATGATGGTGTTTCTGGATTTTGTAAAATCCACTTGGTTTTCCACCACGTTACGAATACCAATGGCAGAAATCATGCCGTAGAGGATCAGTGATACGCCGCCGATTACAGCAGCTGGAATAGAGGAGATCGCAAAACTGATTTTAGGAATAAAGGAAAGCAGGATCGCAAAGCATGCTGCAATTCTGACGACCCTTGGATCATAGATTTTTGTCAGAGCCAGAACGCCGGTATTTTCACCGTAGGTCGTATTGGCAGGGCCACCAAAGGCTGCGGACAGGCAAGTGGCAAAACCATCGCCCAGCAGTGTTCTATGCAATCCTGGACTGGAGATGTAGTTTTTGCCAGTGGTTGCGCCGATGGCAGAAATATCGCCAATATGCTCCATCATAGTTGCGAGCGCAATCGGCATAATGGTAATGATAGCGGATATATCAAATTTCATAACCGTAAGGTTTGGGAGTCCGACGAAGGCTTCTCCTCCGATAGCGGAAAGGTCAACTTCCCCCATCGCGATGGCGGCGATATAGGCGATCACAACACCCAGAATAATTGGAATGATTTTTATCATACCTTTTCCCCAGATGTTAAAGATAATAATCGATAATAGTGCGATCAGTGCAAGGGACCAGTTGGTCTGACAGTTGGTGATTGCAGTTGGTGCTAGAATCAGACCAATAGAAATGATAATGGGTCCTGTGACAACAGGCGGAAAAAAGCGCATGACTCTTTTTGCCCCGAAAGCTTTGATCAGTGCAGCCATAATCACGTACACAATACCGGCAGCAAAGACGCCTCCACATGCGTAGGGCAGCATTTCTGTGTTGGGCGTGCCGTCTGTCATCGGTGCAACGGCAGCATAACCGCCCAGGAATGCAAAGGAAGATCCTAAAAATGCAGGTACCTTTCCTTTGGTAAGCAGATGGAATAAAAGCGTGCCAAGACCTGCCATCAGCAGTGTAACTGATACG
>CANBFZ010000267.1 GCA_947367725.1 uncultured Eubacterium sp. | reverse complement strand
TCAGACAACGGAGAAAGCTTGTCTCCAAAGATCGCGCCAGTATAGCAGGCGCCTGCCACTGCCGCAATATTGACGTTTGGCATCGCAGTTGCAATTCCCATCATGGTGATACCTGCTGTTGCAGCAGAGCCCCAGGACGTACCAGTACAGGTAGAAAAAATTGCACACAGCGCGAAAGCAGATACCAAAATCCATTTTTCACTGACCAGCTGTACACCATAATAGATGAACATCGGAATGGTGCCGGAATACATCCAGGAACCCAGCAGGAAACCTACTGCGATCAACACAGACATTGCCGGTGCCGCGGATTTGATCTTTTCTGCCGTGTACTTTTCCATCTCTTCCCAGCTATAACCACAGCGCCAGCCGATGAATACTACCCAGCACAGGGAGATACCGATCAGCGCCGGTGCAGACAGATCTGCAAGGGAACCAAAGAAAAAGATGACCAGCAATACAATGACTGCTGAGAGCGCTTCCAACACGTTCGGTTTTCTCTTGACGCGCACTGGACGCACTTTTACGTTTGTCTTATCTTTCATAAATTCTTTCCTCCTTCAAAAGGTTTTTCAGTATGATTGCACTGTGTAAATTGTAACAATATTTTCACAGATTAAGTTTTGTTAAATCTCAAAAAAATCGACAGTTTTTTCGTGATTTTTGAAAATTATCACTTTCTCCAAAAAAGTTAATATAAATTGTAGAATTCTCCAAACCTTTTCGCCTGATTCCGCATATATAATGAACCTATCCTATTGAAACGGAGCGAAGAATTATGTTTTATTTTATGATTGTCATCGGACTTTCTTTTGCATATATCAATGGTATGCACGATGGCGGCACAGTGGTTGCTACAACCATCTCTTCCCGGCTGATTCCGCCGGCAAAAGCCGTTTTCATCGCAGGTCTTGCAAATCTGCTGGGCGCCCTGTGTCTTGGCACTGCTGTCGCCTATACCATATCCGAAAATATAATTGATATTACACCAGTTCTTGCAGGAAGCAAGGATCAATGCTACACCTTTGTCGCAGCATCTTTTGCGGGAAGTATGGCATGGAACATGCTGACCTGGGTCATCAAACTGCCCTCCAGTGCCTCCCACTCCATGATTGGCTCGATGATCGGCAGCGGCATGCTTGCCTACGGCATGGGATACATAGAATGGAACGCCATCTTTGTCAAAGTTATTTTAGCCATGCTGTTTTCCCCGCTTCTTGGCTTTTTCTTCGGCTATCTGTTTTTGAAACTGCAGAACGCCCTCTTGAAAAATGCCACCATCGTCTGGAACCGGCGGATCCGTCTGCTTCATAAACTGAGCAGCTTTTTCCTGGCATTCAGCTACGGCAGCAACGATTCCCAAAAAGTAATGGGGCTTGTTGCCATAGGGCTTGCTGGTCATTACGCCGCAGAGATCGAAATTCCGTTCTGGCTGATTCTAAGCTGCAGTCTTGCCCTTGCAATCGGCACCATCACAGGCGGCTATAATATGATTAAAACGGTAGGCATGGAGATTTGTAAAATCGATATGCACAACTCCTTTGCCTCCCAAATTGCTACCATCAGCGTGATGACACTGGCCAATCTAACCGGTCTTCCCATCAGTGCAACCCAGGTCATCACTTCCTCTGTCATGGGGGTTGGCAGCAGCAATACACCAAAATCTGTCAACTGGACCGTTACAAAAAAAATCCTTTTGGCGTGGCTGATTACCATTCCCGCCTCCGCAGCAGTCGGCGCACTTTGCTTCTTGCTGCTCATACGCTTTTAATCTAGCAACTTATACAATCTTTCATATCGACAGAAAGGAGCAACCGATTATGAAACGTAAACCTAATTTTTTCAAAAAAAATGAGCGTCCTGATTTTCACTCGATGCTGTTGCAGCAGTGTGAACTGACCTCCAAAAGTATTTCTTTACTTCTAAACTACATGGCTGACCCAGACGAAGATACTGCCGATTACATAGAGCGCTGCGAAAAAAAAGCAGACAAAGTCCGGCGCAATCTGATTGATTATGTAGAAACATCTTTCATCACCCCATATGACCGCCACGATCTCTTTGCAGTCTCCCGCTGTATTGACGATATGACCGATAAAGTGAAAGATCTAAAAGATTTTCTCATGTTTTTTCATTACACACCATTTGAGAAACATGTCGAAATGGCACGCTGCATCAGCAGTTCCATTCATGCCATCACAGCTGCCGTGGAAAAGTGGAATGACAGCTGTGACGTATTCTGGGAAAATCTTGTAAAAGCTAAGAAAAACGAAAATCAGGTCAAGCGGCTTTACTGGGAAATCATCGCAGATCTGGATCAGCAGGAACTTCCTCTGAAAGAAGTGATTATCCTGCGAGAATTCTCCAAAGATCTCAATTCCCTTGCTAACAAAATCGGCAGAGCCGCAGACAGTATCAGTGACTTAAAAATCAAATCTATTAAATAATGCTATGTTCACGGAGCAGGTAAATCCGCAGGGCTGCTGACAGTTCTGCGTAGAATTCCTGCTCTGTTTTTTCTTCTGCCCCCAAAAGTTCCTTTACCTTAGAAAGTCTGTAGCGAATGGTGTTCTGATGACAGTTCATAGATATCGCCGTACAATTAATGTCCCCTTTCTGAAACACCCATTCTAGACAAGTCTGCAGATATTCCTCCCGTGAAAGAAGCGGTTGCAGCAGACTCTCAGAAAAAGTTTTAAGCGCCGTTGTATTAGAAAGGGGCGCCAAGTACTGAAACGCACCAATTTCGTCATAACTCCCATATTCTCTGCCCTCTGCCATGCTGGCTGCAAAGGTATGATAACTTTCCCGCAGACACCGATCTAGCGCCTCATAAGGGTGATACACCCTGCTCCTGCAGAAATAGACGGCTTCCTCAAAGGACAGGCTGTCCTGCACCTCATGCAAAATCACCTCAAAGGTTTCTGGGCTTTCGGAAACACCCGTTAAGATCATAAACACGCCCCCGTCATAGCGACACAAAAGGGTCTTTTTCTTCAGCGCCTTGTTCATATAAAAGTTGCGAAAGATGCGAGTGGTTCGCAGCTTCTCGCCCTTTTCCTTGGACCGCACATATACCGCCATAGCGTTTTCCTTAAAAAACAGAGAAATGTTTTTACAGATCCGACTGACCTCATCGGTGGGCATGCCGCCTTCTATCATCAGACGGATCGTCTGTTCATCCAGTACCTGGCTGTCATCCCGCTGTACGGCTTCCATAATTTCATACACGATGTTTTCAAAATATCGTTCCAGTCCAAAGACGAAGATAGGAAACGCTTTCTCATTGGAAAAATCCAACACTTCCTGCGGCAATGTATCAAAGATCACACTTTTAAACGCAAACGCCGCAATCCCCATATCATATAGCGTCCGAACTGCCGCTAAAATCCTGCTGCTGTCTGCCTGTGCAAACAAGAGAGAGGATATGACAAAGCTGTCCCGTTCAAAAGGCGCTTCGTTATAGTATTCGACGCCTCTTGCAAATTCGTAGTCCAAAATTCCTACAGAGCAGACTGCCCGATCCAGTCCCCGCTCCCCAGAAAGAAGTTTGAGTCCCTGCAGACTCTGCAAATGCAGCAAATCTTTTACTTTCAGTGCCA
>CANBFZ010000266.1 GCA_947367725.1 uncultured Eubacterium sp. | reverse complement strand
GATTATTATCGTATGCGGTCTTATGATGGGCAGCATGAATAATCCGATGGAGATTGTACCGGGAGAAGGTTTGAATCCAATGAGCGCTTTTGCGCTGTCCATTGTAGCGGCGTTATGGGCATATGACGGTTGGAGCTCGGTCTATATCGTAGCAGAGGAACTGAAGAACCCTCAAAAAGATCTTCCGAAAGCAGTAACAATCGGGGTTTTAGGTGTGACCCTTGTCTACGTTTTGTTCAATTTTGCATTACTGAAAATTTTACCGATTGATCAAATTGTTGCGACTGAGGCACCAGGAACCATGGCTGCAGAGGCACTCTTTGGCAAGCCAGGCGCAGTTTTAGTCACCATCGGTGCACTGATTGCAATCTTTGGTTCCTGTAATGGTTGCATTTTGGCGTATCCGAGAGAATACTATGCGATGGCTAGGGACAAGCGATTTTTCGATGTCTTTGCGAAAGTCCATCCGAAAACTGGTACGCCTGTCAACGCACAGATTGCGACCATGATTGTATCTTCTGTATTAATTCTGTTTGGTACGTTTGAGCAATTGACTGCCCTTGTGGCTTTCTGTGCATGGATTTATTACACGCTGGGTGTATCTTCGGTCTATGTGTTTAGAAAGAGAAATCCGCAGATGGAAAGACCATATAAGGTTTGGGGGTATCCTGTGCTGCCCGCAGTGACCATTCTGCTGTCGCTGGTGGTACTGGTAACAACCCTTTGGGAAGATCCAATGAATTCCGTCATCGGTGTCATAATTCCGATTGCGGGGTATATTCTCTATCACGCTTATTTTAAGAAAAAAGAGCAAGCGGAGAACTAAGGTATCGCATGAACATCTGCCAGTATGTGCGCATGATAATCTGCAGGAGCTGAGGAAAGAGTTTTTCCAGGCTCCTGTTTTTCTTTGTGCTGGATGCTGTAGCGCGCAATGTGTCAAAAATTACTGGTTGAAAACAGTACAAAAGTAATGTAAAATGAATACAGTAACAAATATGGGGGTGTAAAGGTTTCGACGGGGGTGTAGAAGCCGGACCAGCGAGCCGTAGTCGCCAAGTCTACGTTAAAAGTGGCCGTTTAAATATAAACGCTAAAAAGAATAACAATTTCGCATTTGCTGCTTAATTAACGCAGCGCGCGTGTCAGCTCCGGTTTACCTGTAGGCTGGAGATCTGGCATCGATTATACAGGAAAACCTTGCGAGAGTTTCCGGTATCGTAAGGGACTTACGGAATAGTGCTTCTGTCAGCTTGCTGACGGGCGGTCAGAAGCGCGAACTTTAAATCATCAGCTGCGCTCGGAGAAAGTCCTGTGGAAATGCTTTCGGACAGGAGTTCGACTCTCCTCATCTCCACCATTGCACAAAAAGAGCCTATAGGGCTCTTTTTGTGCAAATATGGAGAAGAGAGTCGAACTCGAAAGAGCGTGACCGTGAAGGGAGCAGGTTCGGTGAACCTGTGAGTAGGTCACGGTCCAAGCCGACCGAAAGGGGAGGCGCAGGACGGCGCGTTGCGAAGCAAGACGTGTAACTCTCCTCATCTCCACCAAGATTAGCCCAAATCGGTCAGCCGATTTGGGATTTTAAATTTAGTGAAACCTATTGGAATTACAGAAGCATAGGGGGACGGTGTTAGACGCATACAGATGCCTTATGAACTGAAACAAACTCAAAGATAGAGGGATTTATAAAGGTATAAAAATAGGCTGATTTTAAGAATTAAGGAGAGAAACAGGTCAATTGCGAGACCTGTTTTTTGATTTTTATGGGGAAAGGAAGGTAACAGTATGCAGACTGGATTTGAATTTACGACTATGCTCAATTACGTATTAGTAAAAGAGAAAGGGGACGATATGCACAAACAGAAGGTAAATGGAATTGAGGCGTTTGCAAAAATAATTGCAGTAAGGATTGTAGAAAATTTAGATCAGAATGTCAATGCAGACATACAGGATTTATTTGAGAATTTAGATATGCTGATAGAAGATGATATGGCGCATGTTGCAATACAGATAGTTTCATATTTGTTTTAGTTGATTAAATTTGGAACAGACTATTATTTTTTTAAAGTATAGGACTTAAGTAAGAAAATACGAACCGGATCCGCTGGCAGGTGTAAACAACCTTTTAAAGTTTATCTTTTCACTATTAAAAGTGTTTGGTATCATTTTGTTAGGATATGGAGTCATGCAAGTAGGGCTTTCTTTTAAATCTCATGATTCATCACAAAGAGCCAATGGGCTGCTAACGGTTGTCGGCGGTATTGTAATTACGTTCGCAAAAGAAATTGTGGATTTAATTGCAGGATAGAGAGGAGGAACCGGTTATGTCAGATAACTGGATTGTACAGAATCTGCAAAATGCTCTCTCTACATGGAATGAAAAATTAGCAGAAATATGGACATTACTGACGCAGTTACCAGAGGATTTTCGGGGAGGAGGAATCTGGCAGGTTATCTTAAATATTCATGGGGCGATCCAAGGAATTGGACTTGACCTTGTGGTACTGTTTTTTCTGGTGGGAGCAGTAAAGACTTGCAGCAGTGTAGCAGAGTTAAAGCGTCCGGAAAAGGCAATGATGATGTTTATCAGATTCGCATTGGCTAAAAGTATCGTGGTTTATGGTTTGGAACTTATGCTTGCAGTTTTTTCTATTATGCAGGGACTTATCACGACAATTATGCGAACGGCGGGCTTACATTCGTCAGCAGCGCTGGCGCTGCCAGGGGAAATGATTACTGCTATAGAGGAATGTGGTTTTTTTGAAAGTATCCCATTATGGGCTGTCACCATTATCGGAAGTCTGGTTATCACGATTTTATCATTTCTGATTATTATGAGTGTTTATGGGAGATTCTTTAAATTATATATGTATACCGCTATAGCGCCGGTTCCACTTTCAGCTTTCGCAGGAGAGCCTACCCAGAGCATTGGGATTAGTTTTTTAAAATCCTATGCAGCAGTTTGCATGGAAGGAGCGATTATTATTTTGGCATGTGTGATTTTCTCTGCCTTTTCAACAGCGCCGCCGGAACTTGCAGCAGGTGCAGCGCCTGTGGCAATGGTGTGGTCGTATATCGGCGAACTGATTTTTAATATGTTAATTCTGGTTGGAGCGGTGAAGATGGCAGATCATCTTGTGAAAGAAATGATGGGACTGTAAGTGAGACTAGGATTTCAGAAAATAGTTGAAGAGCGGTAAAGTATTGAATATAATATGAATTAAGGGGAAGAACAAGAGGTAATTTAATTCGCAATAGAAGATGTGAGATACTTACTAGGAGGAGTGTATGAATACTGAAATTACGTATCATTCTTTCGTGCGTAGCTATTGGAACTATTTTTTAGATTTAGAAGAACAGTTAATTTCAACAAAAAGATTTGTAGATTTTTCAAAAACGAATAACAAAACCTTTTCGATTGAGTATCTAAAACTCTTACAGGCGACCTGTAGTGAGATAGATGTTGTTGCTAAAATATTGGCTGAATTTATTGATGCTGACTTTCAAAAGTTAGAAAATAAAAATATTCAGAAATGGGGATTTACTATTCTAAACAAGTTTCCTGATATAGAAAATCTGACTGTTCTTTTTAATAATGATTATGACGTTATCCCGT
>CANBFZ010000265.1 GCA_947367725.1 uncultured Eubacterium sp. | reverse complement strand
AGTGACGTACGTTGTAAAGGGATTGCAGTATGTGCTGCCTACTACGGTTGTTATGTCCGTTTCTTTGCTGTTGATGGCCAAATACGAAATGGTTTCGGTCATCGGTTTTGTAACAGGACTTGCAGGAATTATAGCACTTTTGCTAGTTCATAGGATCGCAGCAGGTGCACGGGGCAGGCATGTGAGCGGTCAGGCACGGAAAGCATTGCTTGCAGGCGTTTTGCCCTACATGCTGGTCATTGTCTTTTCCATTGGTTTTTTCCTTTGGAATCCGGGACTGAAGCTGTCTCTGTCTTTTCCAGGCTATGAAATGCTGACGGGAATCGTGGTAGATGCAGAGACGGATTATGTAGTTTTCAATATTTTTAAATATCCGTTTACGATTATTTTATTGACCAGCATGATCAGCACGGTATTTTACCATAAGACTGGCAGACTGGAGAGAACGCAGATCCGTACGATTTTCAGCGCCACCGCGAAGAAAATTGTTCCCACAGAAGTGACGCTGCTGTTCTTACTTTGCACGGCATCCATCATGATGGATGCAGGGATGACATCTGTTTTAGCGGAGACACTGGTTTCGGCTGCAGGAACGGGATATGGATTTATGGCGGCTATGATTGGACTGATTGGCACCTTTATCACTGGCACCAATACCAATTCTAATATTCTGTTTGGCGCACTGCAGGAAAGTGCAGCATTTTCTTTAGGCTTTGCACCGGCACTGCTATGCGCGCTGCAGTCTATTTCTGCTTCTGTAGGCGGGGCAATTGGTCCAACCAATACGGCGCTGGTGGCAGCTACAGCAGAACTGACCGGAGAAGAAACTAAAATTTATCGGTATACAATCCCTGTGACGGTAGCGTCAGCGGCTGTCCTTGGATTTGTCAATCTATGTCTGGTTTAAGACGATATTCTCGCAGGGAAGATGCCTGTTTGAATATATCATGATCATGATTCGTTATTATGAAATAAGTGAGGAGAGAAGAAATGGAAAAGAAGAAAAAATCTATGAAAGTACCTCATACCTTTGTACTGCTCTTTGTGATGGTTGTCATCTGCGCGGTGATGACGTGGCTGATACCAGCAGGCTCTTATGATAGAGTAGTAGATGAGGCGACAGGAAGAGAAGTGGTTGATTCAGCATCGTTTCACTTTACGGAAGGCGGCGGTCTTGGTCCCTTTGATGTAATGGTAGAGTTCATCAAAGGGATGGAAGGGGCAGCTGACGTAATTTTCCTGATTTTCATCATCGGCGGCGCGTTTATGATTCTGCAGGACACCGGTGCGATGACGGCAGGCGTGCATGCCATGGCGCGAAAGTTCGGCAGGCAGCAGAACTTTGTGCTGATGCTGTTTATGTTCTTGTTTTCTGTGCTGGGTGGCACCATCGGTATGGCGGAAGAGGTCATTGTATTTATTCCACTGCTGGCCACCTTGTGTAAGGAACTGAAGCTAGACAGAATGGTTGCGCTGGCAGTGGTAATGGTTGGTGCCAGAGTTGGATTCACCACAGGTTTGATTAATCCATTTACCGTAGGTGTTGCCCAGGGTATGTCGGAATTACCGTTGTACTCAGGACTGGGTTTCCGGCTGATTTGGTACGCGCTGATTTTGGTCGTAACAGGTTGGTATATTCTGCGGTATGTGAAAAAAATCAAGAAAGATCCTACTTTGAGTATCATGTATGGCGTCGAAGTAGAAGGCGATGATGAAGTGGATCAGGATGCGGATATCGCCCTGGATGGGCGCAGAATTATTACGATCCTCGCATTCTTTGCGACACTGGTTATTATGGTATTCGGTGTGTTTCAGTGGGGATGGTATATGGAAGAAATCGCCACAGTATTTTTGATTCTGGGCGTATTTGGCGGACTGGTCTGTGGCATGAAACCAAGCCAGATTGCAAAATCCTTTATTAAAGGGGCGCAGGAATTTGTATTTGCCGCACTGGTGGTAGGTGTTGCAAGAGCCGTACTTCTGACACTGCAGGACGGCGGGATTATCGATACCGTGATTTACTATGCGTCCAGTGCCTTGAGCGGACTGCCGAAAGTCGTTGCAGCCAATGGCATGTATATATTCCAGTTGCTCTTGAATTTCTTGATCCCGTCCGGTTCTGGACAGGCGGCAGCAACCATGCCAATTATGGCGCCGCTGGCAGATACCTTGGATATCACCAGACAGACTGCGGTGCTTGCATTCCACTACGGAGATGGATTCACCAATCTGCTGTTCCCAACCTTGGGATCTCTAATGGCTGCCATCGGCGTATCCAAGGTGCCGTTTGAAAAGTATATCAAGTGGGTAATGCCGCTGTGTACCATCTGGATTATTCTTGGATTCGTATCGGTAACTGTTGCAACGTTGATCAATTATGGTCCATTCTAAATGCAGAAAGGAGCAGAACACATGGTTTCAGAATATTTACTGGAGAAAATAGAAGGATACTTACAAGAAAATCAGACTGCAATGGTGGATTTTTTGCGGGATCTGGTGAACCTGGAAGGAAAACACGGTGAAAAGGCACATCTGCTGAAAACCGCAGGCTTTTTACGAGAAAAGTTTGAGGAAATCGGACTTGCCACAGACGTCATAGAAGTTGGGGCAGAAAATGCACCGATTGTTACGGGTGTATTAAATCCTGACGCGCCAGGGAAAGAAATCTTGTTTACGGGACATTACGACACGGTGTTTGCTGCTGGCAGCAGAGGTGAAAAACCGTTTTACATTGAAGATGGAAAAGCCTATGGTCCTGGCGTTTGTGACATGAAAGGCGGCATTACCATCGCATATTTTGTAGTAAAAGCATTGGGAGAATTTGGATTCACTGATGCGCCGGTGCGGCTGTTTTTCGTAGGGGATGAAGAGGTCAATCACCAAGGCGGCAATGCCATTGCACAGTTCAAAGCCTTTACAAAGGATATTCTAGTTGCCTTTAACATGGAAAATCGCTATGAGAGTGGGGAATTGTGTGTGGGCAGAAAAGGCTGTTATGAATTTAAGTGTATTGTACATGGTGTGGCAGCACATCCGGGTCATGCTTATGATGATGGCAGAAACGCCATTGAAGAAATGAGTCACAAGGTGATCGGGCTGCAAGCGGTAACGCCGAAAGAAACAGACAGAGATTACTCTGTCAATGTGGGCACGATTACAGGCGGCACTGTGGTTAATGGTGTACCGGATTATTGTGAAGCCATGATTGATGTCAGAGTGAAATCCTTTGCTGCGCTGGATGCCTGTCAAAAGAAAATGGAGGAGGTCTGTGCAGAAACCTTTATTGAGGGCACAACGACGGAACTGATTTTAAGCGATCCGATGATTCCATTTGAATCCACCGAGGCGGTGCTGCACGCCTATGGAGTGGTAAAGGCAGTCAGCGATCAGATTGGCGGGACAGTAACCGGATCCATTTCCGTTGGAGGCTCTTCCGATGCGGCCTACATCGCAGCCAATGGTGCAAAAGTGGTATGCCAGTGTGGCGCTACTGGTGCGTTTACCCATAACATCAGAGAATACTCCCATGTGGATTCTCTGTATGAGGCAGTGCGGCTATTTGTCTGTACCGTATACAGTTATCCATTGTTTCGGTAAATGTGGGAGGTGAATGCTTGGAACAAGAACCACGATTTC
>CANBFZ010000264.1 GCA_947367725.1 uncultured Eubacterium sp. | reverse complement strand
GAAGTAAACTGATGGAAGACCTTATGCTTTAAATCCCCAAGAGAACGAGCAGATTGTGAAGTTCGATTGGAAGGATTTAGTCGTATAATGGCGCTTGCCACAGTTTACGAAGTAAACTGATGGAAGGCCTTATGCTGGCGTTCTCCGGCTTTAGCCGGCTAAGAACGCGTCGTATAATGGTTCGTCCCAAGAGCGAAGTGATTGGCTAGATGAACCTTATGCTTTTGCAGCCCAAGAGTGAAGCGATTGGCAAGCTGCAAGTCGTATAATGGTTCGTCCCAAGAGCGAAGTGATTGGCTAGATGAACCTTATGCTTTTGCAGCCCAAGAGTAAAGCGATTGGCAAGCTGCAAGTCGTATAATGGTTCGTCCCAAGAGCGAAGTGGCAGTAAAATGCACCAAATCTGCAGTGAAATTCTCAAAATCAAAGATTTTGGAATTTCTTGCATGAGACCTGCCAACGATTCACAAAGTGAATCGGGCTAGGGCTTCAAGATTTGTGGATTTCTTGCATGAGACCTGCCGACGATTCACAAAGTGAATCGGGTTAGGGTTTCAAATTGTTAAGAGCTATACCCAGAAAGGACAAGGTATCAAATATGAAAGTTATGGTTGTTGGCGGTGGCGGAAGAGAGCACGCCATCATCAAGAAAATAAAAAAGAGTCCCAAGGTATCCGAAATTTACGCGCTGCCGGGTAACGGCGGTATGGCTGCTGATGCAACTTGCGTAGATATCGGCGCCAAGGATCTTGAACAGATTGTAAAATTTGCAAAAGAAAACGCCATCGAATTTGCCGTGGTTGCACCGGATGATCCACTGGTTTTAGGGCTTGTGGATCTGTTAAAAGCCGAAGGTATTCCTTGCTTTGGTCCTGACAAAAAAGCCGCGATCATCGAAGGCAGCAAGGCTTTTTCTAAAGATTTGATGAAAAAATACGGGATTCCGACAGCAGCATATGAAACCTTTACGGAGATGGAGGCAGCGCTTTCCTATCTGGACACCTGCAAGATCCCAGTGGTAGTAAAAGCTGACGGTTTAGCGCTGGGGAAAGGCGTTATCATTGCGGAGACACTGGATGCCGCAAAACAAGCGGTACGGGATATGATGGAAGATAAGGTATTTGGCGAAAGCGGCAGCAAAGTCGTCATCGAAGAATTCCTCACAGGTCCGGAAGTTTCCGTTCTTTCCTTTACCGACGGAAAGACGCTGGTGCCGATGGTTTCCTCCATGGACCACAAGCGGGCGCTGGACGGTGACAAAGGTCTCAATACCGGCGGTATGGGAACCGTAGCACCGAATCCGTATTATACCAAAGAAATCGCAGAGCGCTGCATGAAGGAAATTTTCCTGCCGACCATGGAAGCCATGAACAAAGAGGGCAGAACCTTCAGTGGGTGTCTTTACTTCGGACTGATGCTGACAGCAGACGGTCCGAAGGTTATCGAATATAACTGTAGATTTGGAGATCCAGAAACACAGGTAGTGCTGCCGCTTCTCGACAGCGATTTGTTTTCCATTATGGAGCATGTGGCAGCAGGCACCCTTGCAAATGCTGAAGTGAATTTTGCAGATGATGCGGCATGCTGTGTGGTCATGGCTTCAGAAGGATATCCGGTCAGCTATGAAAAAGGATTTGAAATCACCATCGCAGATGAAGTGGAGGATGTTTATGTCGCAGGGGCAAAGCTTTCTGCAGACGGAAAACTTTTGACAAACGGCGGGCGTGTGCTTGGTGTGACTGAACGGGGCGCAGATATTAAAGAGGCCATTGAAAAAGCGTATGACGCTGTAAAAAAAGTCACCTTTGCCAATGCGTTCTATAGACATGATATCGGTGCAAAGGCACTAGCTGCATTAAATGAAAAATAGGAAAACAAAGTAGGGAGAATTATGGTATACAGAATCTATGTTGAGAAGAAAAAAGCTTTCGCCCATGAAGCAGCATCTTTAAAAAATGATATCGTCAAACTGCTGCAGATTGAGCATTTACAGGATCTACGGATTGTAAACCGTTATGATGTAGAAAACTTAGACCGAGAACTCTTTGATTATGCTGTTCATACAGTTTTTTCTGAACCACAGGTAGATGACGCCTTTGAGACCCTTGCTTTCACAGGTGCAGAAAATGTGTTTGCGGTGGAATTTCTGCCAGGTCAGTTCGACCAGCGGGCAAATTCTGCGGCAGAGTGTATTCAGATCATTTCTAAAGGAGAAAGACCAGCAGTCAGAACCGCTAAAGTATATCTGCTCAGCGGGAGTTTGACAGACGAAGAAATTGCAGAAATCAAAAAGTATGTGATCAACCCAGTGGAAGCCAGAGAAGCATCCCTTGAGACATTTGAGACACTAAAAGTGGAATACGAAATTCCGACGGAAGTAGCCGTGCTTGATGGCTTTAACGCCCTTGATGAAGCAGGACTTTCTGCCTTTCTGAAAGATTATGGTCTGGCTATGGATCTGGCGGATTTAAAATTCTGTCAAGATTATTTTAAGCGTGAAGACAGAGAGCCGACGATTACGGAAATTCGTGTGATTGATACATATTGGTCCGACCATTGCAGACATACCACATTTAATACGACCATCGACAACGTAACCTTTGAAGACCCTGCAGTGCAGAAAACCTATGACGACTATATCAAAACCCGGGAAGAACTGGGCAGAACAAAACCGATTAATCTGATGGACATTGGGACCCTGGCAGCGAAATATCTGAAGAAACAAGGCTGTTTGGATAAGTTGGATGAATCAGAAGAAATCAATGCTTGTACCGTAAAAATGGATGTAGAAGTGGACGGCAAGACTGAAAAATGGCTGCTGTTGTTTAAAAATGAAACCCACAATCATCCGACAGAAATCGAACCTTTTGGCGGTGCTGCAACCTGCGTAGGCGGGGCAATTAGAGACCCGCTTTCTGGCAGAAGTTATGTGTATTCAGCGATGCGTGTGACTGGTGCGGCGAATCCGCTAAAACCAGTTTCTGAAACGATGGAAGGCAAATTGCCACAGAGAAAGATTGTTACCACAGCTGCCAACGGATATAGTTCTTATGGGAACCAGATTGGTCTTGCAACAGGGCAGGTGGATGAGCTGTATCATCCTGGCTATGTGGCGAAGCGAATGGAAATTGGCGCAGTGATTGCTGCAGCACCAGCTGAAAATGTACGCAGAGAAAGACCTGTTGACACTGACAGAGTGATTCTTCTGGGGGGAAAAACTGGACGTGATGGCTGCGGCGGTGCAACAGGCTCTTCCAAATCCCATACCACGGAGTCTTTGGAAAGCTGCGGCGCGGAAGTACAGAAGGGGAATGCGCCGGAAGAAAGAAAACTACAGAGACTATTTAGAAACCCAGAGGCGTCTAAACTGATTAAGCGCTGCAATGACTTTGGTGCAGGCGGTGTTTCTGTTGCCATCGGCGAATTGGCGGATGGTCTTGAGATTAACCTCAACGCTGTGCCGAAAAAATATGACGGTCTCGATGGAACAGAACTTGCCATCAGCGAATCTCAGGAAAGAATGGCAGTCGTTGTTGCTGAAAGTGATGTAGCACGTTTCTGCCAATTGGCCGCTTCTGAAAATCTGGAAGCCAGCGTGGTAGCGGAAGTCAAAGATAATCCATATCTGAAGATTTTCTGGAATGAAA
>CANBFZ010000263.1 GCA_947367725.1 uncultured Eubacterium sp. | reverse complement strand
TCTGCGAGAAACAGACCTGTAATCAGTTTCAGAATCCACGTCGCAATTACCACAAAGATAGAAATCACAACCACCTGCCGCACCTTATCCCAGCGCCCTGCGCCGCAGTATTCGCTGACTGCCGTACTGATGCCCATCATCAGTCCCAGCCCGATGCTGACCGCAAGCATGATAATCTGTCCTGTCACGCCGATGGCTGCAAGTCCCTCTGTTCCCACAAAACGTCCCACGATAATCGCATCCACCGTAGAATACAGCTGCTGAAATACCGAACAAAAAAATACCGGTACCGCAAAACTGATTAGCTTTTGCAGGATGTTTCCTTCTGTCATCAGTGAAATGCTTTTTTTCTCGTCATGCAAAATAAAGCCCCCTTCCATAATGAAAAACAAACGGCCAAGTTGACCCAGCCGCATGTTTTCGCATTGATTCAATCTTTAGTCTCTGACTTTCACAATCATTTCCACTTCCAGCGGAATTCGGAACGGCAGCACGTTGGTACCCACTGCGGTTCTGGCATGTCTGCCCCGGTCGCCCAGCACTTCGCCGAACAAATCGGACACGCCGTTGATGACAAGAGGCTGTTCAAAATAATCCGGCGTGCTATTAACAAAACCCTGCACTTTGACAATCTGTTCCAGCTTATCCCAGTCCCCGCCAAGCTCTCTCTTCAGTACAGCCAGCAGATTGATTCCGGCAAGTCTTGCCGCATCATAGCCTTCCTGCGTAGTCATGTTTTCCCCCAGTCTGCCGAATACAACCGGTTTTCCATTTTCAAAAGGACCCGCCCCGGAGAAAAACCACAGGCTGCCTGCCTTCTGTACGCTTACATAGTTTGCCATCGGTTCCGGACCTGCTGATAAATCGATTCCAAGTTCCGCTAATTTCTTTTCTACATCCATGACTTTACAATTCCTTTCTGTTATTTCTTTGTATTTATCACGTCTATGAGACGATTGATATCTTCTGTATTGTTGTAGTAATGCAGTGCCACGCGCATTTCCAGCATCCCCCCATTACAGATGGGGTTTACACTAGCACCAACGCCTGCCGCCTTAAGCTTCTCATTGGTTACACCGGTTGTCTCATCGATATGTAGTACGTGGATTGCTGATTGATGCGCTTTTGCAAAATCATAAGTAAAATGAACCCCTTCTGTTTTCGACACTTTTTGCCCTAAATAGCCGCTCAGATGAGAAACATATGCTGCAATATCAGCCGCACCCATTTCCAGATATTTTGCCGCCACAAGACCAAGTCCGTAGATGCCGGAAACAGTGGGAAATCCCAATTCAAAACGCCCCGCGTCTTCCCGCAGATGCAAAACCTGTTTTCTGGTGTTGAAGCGTTCATCATCGCTCATCCAGCCTGCCCCAAACTGCTTCAGCTCTCTTTGCAGCGCTGGGCTGATATAGCCGTAGCCGGTACCGCAGTAATTCATCATCCATTTATAATCATTGCCGATGAGAAAATCAATTCCCATCTTCTGTACATCTACCGGTAGCACGCCTAGGGTCTGCACGCAGTCCGCTACAAACCAAATGCCCTTTTCCCTGCAAAATGCGCCGATTGCCGCCGCGTCCAAGCGGAAGCCGGTAAAGCTTTCCACCAGAGATACACACACTGCCCGGGTGCGTCCGTCACACAGCGCGAAAAGATCCTCCGGCAGCACAATGCCTTCTTTTGCCTTGGCATATCTGATTTCAATGCCATCCCGCTGTCTGATTTGCCATGCAAAGCGATTAGCAATCCAGCTATTTTCCACCAGCACTACGTTATCGCCCGGCTCAAAATACATACCGGAGGTAAAAAGCGTATAAATATGAGAAGAATTGTTGCCAAAGATGATATTCTCTTTCTCCGTGCCAATCATCTGCGCAATCTGCGCCTTTGCCCAGTCCATCATCGCTATAGTGCCACCGGACTCTCCACCGGGCAGTTCCCAAAGAGAATCACCGCCTTTTAAGTACCGATCCTCCTGATAGCGTGCCACCCCATCGTGCACAAAGTCCGGAATCAGTCCCGTGGAACTGGTTTCAAAATATGCGGTATGAGAAAGCACCGGCACATGGGTGCGAAATTCCGCAAATTTATCTGTCACATTCATTTCGTATTTCTTCCTTCTTTCCTCTTACTTTTCGTCGAATCTTAATAAACATCGCTCTAACATGTTCAGTTGTTTTGAGAAGATACCTTGCAGTTTTTTGCAAAATCATTCCAAAGCCCTGCAAGGTATTGTATCAAATTCTACAGCAGCATAATATCTTCTTCCAAATACTGCTCCGCTTTTTCCAAATCCCGCTCCAAAAGTGCGTCAACAATATGCTGGTGCTTTTCCAAATCTGAACTGCTCTTTATGGCCGCCATGGAAGCCTTGTACAGCAAATCCTGCAGAATGCCCGGCAGATACTTATTACCCGTAATTTCTGCAAGGCGCTGATGAAACATGGTGTTGTTGGTTCTCGATGGATCGCTGCCGCCCAACTGCAGTGATGTGAATTCTTTCAGAGAAAGAATTTCCTCATCGGACGCGTTCTGAATTGTCAGCTGTACACACAATTTCTCCATCTGTCTACGAATCACCTGCACCTGATTAATCTCTTCTACCGAATACATGTTAATCATATATCCTTTTCTAGGATAACCGATGAGATATCCCTGACTGCAGAGCAGATGCAATGCGTCTCTGACCGGCGCTTTGCTGACGCCGAACTGTTTGGCAAGCTGTGCTTCACTTAAAAACGATCTGCTGTCGATGATACCGCTGTCGATATCCGCCTTGATACTGCGATATATTTTTTCTGATAATTTCTCTGCCATGGTGTTCTCCTGCATTCAATCTACGCTGAAAGAATATATCATTTTCACTGATATATTCAATGACATTTTATATGATTTTGTCTTTTTCGTCAATAGATAATTGTAATTTTCTATACGCTGTTGAAACGTAGCTTCAGAAGTTGTGCATCACAACCAATATCAAGCACTTTTGTACAACCGTCCCTGTGGAGAATTGTACAAAAGGAGGCTGTAGAACGCGCCATGCACAACACTTGCAAGGTATATACCCTATATCAACTTCCCTGCCTGCCATACACGGTCAGGCTTGCCATACATCACCGACAAATCTTCTGCAGGGTTTCCATTTACTAGAATCAAATCAGCAATCATTCCTTCTCTGACTTCACCAACGATGTCATCAATTCCTGCAATCTCTGCATTGTATTTGGTTGCCTGCAGCAGGATATCCACATTTTCCATGTGGCAATAATCCTTTCGCATCTGGAATTCTACGCCCTTTTCATACTGCGGAGATCCAGGTGCGCTGTCCGTACCGAATCCCATTTTTTCGCCTGCCCGATATGCCTTCTCCAGCTGTCCAGCGCAAGCCTTCAGCATCGGTGTCAGCCGTGCCAGCCAAAATTCTCTTTCAGCAGGATCGGTCTGACTGACATACAAGGCTGCTAAGGTTGGCACCAGATAACAGTCTTCTGTCTTTCTCAGAAGTTCAATTGTTTTATCACTGAGATAGGTAGCATGCTCGATGGTTTTTACGCCGCACTCGATACAGTCTCTAATGGCACTGTCTGCGTGACAGTGCGCCGCTACGTAAAGTCCGTGCATTTTACCGGTTTCCACCGCTGCACTAATTTCGTCCCGCATCATAATCGGAT
>CANBFZ010000262.1 GCA_947367725.1 uncultured Eubacterium sp. | reverse complement strand
CCGTAAAACAAGGCCTCCGCTTTCCAGATCGTCCAGGCATGTCCGGCACAGATTGCCGGTCCCTCCCCGTCTCCCTCCCAGATGGTTTCCCACCATCGGAAGCTGGAACCGTTCATTCTGGCGTCCGGTGTGTAGATCGTCCAGGCCTTGTGGAGCTTCAGCACCTTCCTGGCAAAATCAAAGTATTCCGCGCGGTATTCCAAGTGACGGCAAATATACAGCAACGACAGTGCGGTACAGGAGATGGAACCATCCTCTTTTTCTGTCTCTGTCAAACCCTCTGGGCTTTTGGCTTTTCTTGCCAACTCGTTGATTCTCTGAATCTGTTCTTCTGTAATCATAAACTGCCTCCTTGTATTTTTATCATACCATTTATGAAGAGGAACTGCAACCAGCAAAGTATCAATTTATCGCAGCCTGTTGCTGCTGCAACATAAAAACACCTTTCATGCATGGTTGCATCAATGAAAGGTGTTTTTCACACTGTCATATTTAAAAATTCGGTTGATAGTGTTCTATGTTCATCCAGGTGCTATGCATCTATCTCTTTCAGCCTACTTTTCGCTCCAACCGCAGCTTGTCTGCTATAATCGCGATAAACTCTGAATTGGTCGGCTTGCCTTTATCATTCTTTACGGTATAGCCGAACAACGCGTCGATGGTTTCAATTCTTCCCCGGTTCCATGCGACCTCAATGGCATGTCGAATCGCCCGCTCTACTCTGCTTGGCGTGGTATCATTCATCTTTGCAATGGTCGGATATAATTCCTTTGTCACTGCACTTAAAATATCCATATCTTCAACAACGATGGTGATGGCATCTCGGAGATACTGATATCCTTTAATATGTGCCGGTACGCCGATTTCGTGAATCAAATTGGTGATTTCAATTTCTAGATCGTTTTCTCTCAGTACATCTTTATAGATTGCAGATTTCTTTAAGTTCTGCTGCCCAGCAAAATTCTGTTTCAATATGATGTCTTTGTTCATGACCTGTCTGATTCGCTTCGCCAGCACATCTGTATTAATCGGTTTTACTAAGTAATATTCGGCACCCAATCCAATGGCACGTTGAATCATGGTATCCTGTCCGATGGCAGAAACCATGATCACTTTCGGATATTTTTTCAGCTCCATGGTATTGAGCGTTTCCAGCACGCCGATTCCATCAAGATGCGGCATAATCAAATCCAGCACCAGTACATCAATTTCTTCTTTCTCAATCTGCGCTACTGCAGCCAGCCCGTCCTGTGCAGTAAAAACGACTTCCATATCGAGCTGCTGTCCAAAATAATTCTGCAGCGCTTCACAAAAATCCTTGTTGTCGTCTGCCAATCCTAACTTAATTTTTCCCATATATATCATCCTCCCTGGGCTTTTTCTTCATGTTTTTCAGTTCCCTTTGGCTGACCTGCGCATCGCCAATCCAAAAGAAACTGCCCTGATGATATAATTCTACAACATATTTTGCGTTTGTGTACCTCAATATTACCGCAAATTGTATGATATTTACAGTATTTCTGACAGATTTTGCTAATTTTCAGTTTGTTCTACCATCCATTCGGCAAATATACCGTACCCTCGCTTGGGGTTATTTACAAAAACATGGGTAACTGCGCCGATGATTCGATTATTTTGTATAATCGGACTACCGCTCATGCCTTGCACAATTCCGCCGCAAGTCGACAATAACTTTTTATCAGTCACTTCAAACTCTAATCCCTTGCTATCTGCTGTATTTTGATGTTTGACCTTAGTAATTTCAATTTCAAACCGCTCTACCTTCGTTTCCTCTATGGTAGTCAGAATATAGGCTTTCCCTTCTTCAATCTCTTCCTGGTATGCCATCACCATCGGATGTTCCAAGTCAAAAGCCTGGGGATTATCTGTCACTCCATAGATACCGAACTCCGTATTTTTTACAATTTCGCCCAGTGGATTCTGAAAATCATAAATCACGCCGCCGATTTCTCCTGGCACACCTTTTTCGCCTGCCTTTACTTTGCTCACTCTAGTATGCAGCAGACTGCCCGTTTTCGTTTCCAGCAGCATTTCCGTTTCCGTCTCATAAATCCCGTGCCCTAATGCTGCAAAGCTGTTGGTCTGCGGATCGTAAAAACTGAGGGTGCCGATACCGGCAATTTTTTCTTTAATCCAAAACCCTAATTTATAGGCTTTCGTCTGTTTATCATAGTAAGGCGTTACCGTAAAATCCAAAGATCGCTTGTTTCTGACTACAGTAATGTCTACTGGTTTTCCGCTTTTCGATACAATGGCATTCACATCATCTGGACCGTCCACTTTTTTTCCATTTACTGCAACGATCATATCGCCTACCTGGGGGCCTGCATTGTTTTCAACACCTACAATCAATGCGCCTTTGACATCCATTTGAATGCCTACAGACTGTCCGCCAGGAATCAGCACTCTCTCACTGACTACCTGACTGCTGCCAGTCAGAACAGACAATGGTCCGGGAAATAAGATTCCTGTACACAGCACAAAAACTGCAATACCGCTGCACAGCAGCATACATTTTTTCATCTTTTCACTAAACATGCCATCAACTCTCATAATCCATAATGATTCGATTCAGATCGTCTCTGGTTTCGACTTTGATCCCATCTCGAAATCGTTTCTGGTCTGCAGAAGATAATGTTTCATAAACAATCGCAGTCTGTTCCAATTCGATCAGGTTTCCTGTCTCATCAGAGAAGAAAATCTTAATAACATTTTTATCGTACTGAATCAAATAATATGACTGATAAAATTGATTCGGCTCCGGTTTTTTTGTATCTTCTACTGGTTCATCGGTGTCGGAATCTGGTATGTCTCCCTCTGCATTGTCATCCGGCGCTGTGCCGGGATCATTGGAAATAGGGCTATCCGGCTCTGCATCTGCGTGATTTTCCTTATCTGCCCGGCTTTCAAGACTGGCTTTCAGTGCATCTTCCTCCTGTCCGCTTCCTGCCAGGGATGCGATCAGTATTAATACTGCAATAATCGCAATGATTAAGACTCCACACACATACATCCAGGTATAATTTTTCTTTTTCTGGCTAAACATCTCATCACCTCTTAGCGGATATTATTGCCAAAGAAAGTAAGCGTTATACAAAAATTTTGTCTTTCATCTTCATAAATGTCTTTTCTCCAATGCCGCTGACATTTTTTAAATCCTCGATTTGTGTAAATTTACCGTGTTCGTTTCTATAAGCTATAATTTTATCTGCAGTCGCAGGACCGACACCCGGTATCTCCTGCAGCGTCTGGCGATCTGCTGTGTTGATGTTGATTCTGCCGTCTGGAGCTTTACCAGAAAGGAGCGGCGCTTCTCCCTGCGAATTTACGTTTTCCTCACCTTTTACAGGAATGACAATCTTCTGTCCGTCCAATACGACTTCCGCCTGGTTGATTTGCTCTGTCAGCGCGTCTTTGGTAACACCGCCTGCTTTTTCGATGACTTCAAAGAGTCTGGTTCCCTCTGACACCGCATAAACGCCCGGTTTCTGCACCGCACCGCTGATATCTACATAAATCTTTGCTGCTGGTTCTTTTGCACCACCTTCTGTCTGGTCGCTCTGCGTTTCTGCTGTCTTTTGGGGCAATACACCATCCTCTGTAAATTGTCCAGAAAATTCATCTTTTTCCCCATACACTCCAAAAACCAAAACAGCA